>CAYHRZ010000241.1:0-7926 GCA_964359125.1 uncultured Klebsiella sp.
GAGGATCGACTTGCCCGCCCCGGTCTCGCCGGTCACGATGTTCAGCCCCTCCCCGAGCTCCAGCTCGATCTCGTCGGCGATGGCGAGCTGGCGCACGCGGAGGAGGCGGAGCATGTCGTCGTCTATCTTGGCGTGTCAAGGGACGAAGGCGTAGACCCCCACCGGGATCCCGCCGTTCTTGAAGTGGGCCAGCCGCTCCGCACGCCGGTCCACCCGCTGCGCCAGGCTCGGGTCGGGCGCGATGAAACACGCAGTCCAACCCGTGAAGTTCTCGCGTAGCGCCCGGCCGAAGGTGCCGTACACGCCCGCCACCGAGGTGCCCAGTCGGTCGCCGTAGGGCGGGTTGCACACCAGCGTGCCCGTCGGCGCGGGCGGCGTCAACACCGCCACGTCGACCTGTCGGAAGCTGACGTTGACGCCTGCCCGCCGGGCGTTGTTCGCCGCGACGTCCAGCGCGGGCCCGTAGTGATCCGAGCCAAAAAACGCACCCGTCGAACTGCCGGGGGATCCCTTGGGTTTCCCTTCACGGCGAGCGGGGCGCGGCCCGCGGGCGCCGCTCCCCGCGCGCGGGGCTCCGGCGCCGCCACGCCACTCGTCACACGCGAAGGTCCGCCCGACGAACGGTGACCGGCCCGCCCCCAGCAGCGCCGCTTCCACCGGGATCGTCCCCGAGCCACAGAAGGGATCCAGGAGGGCCTGGCCAGGCTTCCAGTCCGAGAGCCACACCAGGCAGGCGGCGAGGTTCTCGCGCAGCGGCGCCTTGCCCGCCTCGGTGCGCCAGCCCCGCCGGTGCAGCAACTCCCCGCCGGCGTCGACCGAGATCGTCGCCAGGTCGTTGTCGAGCCGCACCTGCACCACCTGCACCTGCCGGGGGCGGGCCTCGCGATCGGGGTTGAACGGCCCCTTGAGCGCCTCGCGAATGGCGGTCGTCACCGTGCCCGCCGCCGCGTCGCGAAACCGCAGCGCGCTCTGTCGCGAGCTCACCACCACCTTGACCTTGGACAGCGGGTGAAACAGCGACTTCCAGGGTTGTTTGCGGACGAGTCCCACGAGCTGGTCTGGGGACTTCGCCGGACCCGAGCCCAGCTCCAACAACAACTGGGAGGGGGTGCGCATCGTGCGCGCCAGGTCGACGACCCGCGCGTGGTCCGCGTCGAACCGCACCCCGCCGGGCACGACCTCGCCCTCGATGCCCAGTCGCGACAGTTCGGCCTGGACGATCCCCTCCAGCCCGGGGTGGATAACGGCGAAGGCGCCCATGCTCAGGGCGCGACGACGAGGGCACGCACCGCCGGGTGCACGCTCCCCGGCACCATCTCGGTGGCTTTCTGGGCCACCCTCGGCAGGGGGGACGACAACGCCGCCTGCACCATCCGCACCGCGCCGGGCTCGCCCAGCAGGTCGACGCGCATCAGCGCCGCCAGCGCCAGGCCCTGTCGCGACTCGTCGCTCACCCACGAGAGCATCGCGTCCTGGACCCTTGGGTCCGTCCCGAAGCGCTCCGCCAGGCAGGTCGCCGCGCGGACCGGGACCGCGGGAGGGAGCACGTCGGGTTGCGACAGCGCCATCAGCTCGTCACGCAGGGCGTCGCTGTGCTCCCCGAGCGTGGCACAGGACACACCGTCACGGGCGGAGAGCGCCGTGGAAACGGGCGACGCGAGGGCGAGCGAGAGCAGGAAGATCATTGCACACCGTAGTTCAGACGCACCACGCCCAGCTGGTCATTCGACAGGTCCACCTGTTTGGTGCACCCACTCCCACCGCACACCGGGTAGGGGAACATCAAGTTCTGCTTCAACTCGCTCTCGCAGTCGTTCGCGCTCTGGCACTGGTCGGTGTCGTCCAGGGCGTCCCAGTAGCCCCACCCCATCTCGACCGGGTGGTACAGGCCGAGGTAGTGCCCCGTCTCGTGGGCCATGGTCTCGGCGTACAGCTCCAACTCCGCGTCGCTGAACTGGGCGTTGGCGCCGGCGTGGACCAGCCAGGAGATCGCCACCAGCGAGTGATCCGTCGCCACCTGCGGGCCGGGGATGCCGCCGGCCATGCCGTAGAGATCCGCCGCCCCGCCCACGTCGTCGCCCACCAACACCACCACGCCCTCGCCCACCTCGTCGTAGAGCGACTCGTAGGCCGCGCTCCCGGTGGCCGGCGAGGTGAGGCTGGTCTTGATGTCGGTCGACACGAAGTCGGCCTCCAACTTGATGCCCAGGGCGGCGTAGATCTCAGCCCACCGGGTGACTGCGGCTTGCGTCGCAGCGCTCACCTCGGCGTCGCTGTCGAGGCCCTTGGCGTAGGCCACGGTGACCTTCAACTCCGGCGTGGCCGCCGCGCAACTACGCCGGAGGACGGTCACGTCGACCTCGCGGTCGCGCTCGTAGTAGAAGTCGTCGCTCAGGGTCGAGGCGAAGAGCGTCCACTCGCCCTCCGACAACGCCAGGTCCCCCTCGCGCACCGGCCAGTTCAGCACCGTCGCCGTCGCGTTGGCGTAGAAGGCGTCGGTGAGCGACTCGTGGCTCGTCGACCAGTCCTCCCAGTCGAGGACCGTGGTGCCCTCGGGGTCCAGCAGGGTGTCAGTCGACACGTAGCCCTCGCCCCGGTTCTGGACGATCACCTGCACCACCTCGTCGTCGCCGTCGATGGCGAGGGGAATCTCGACCAGTCCCTGCCGGCTGCTCGACAGCGTCATCGTCTCGGCCTGCGGTTCGCCGCCGCAGGTCTGGGTACTTTGACTGCTGGTGCCGGTGCAGGCCAGGACAGACAGGGCGAGGACGCCCACCGCGAGTTTTCTCATCCGTCTTCGACGACCAGGGCCGCCGGCAGATTCGGGTCGTTCTCGATGCCGCCGTCGACCGCCGTGCCGCGCAGGCTCACCGACGGTGCCCGCGTCGTCGTGCCGCGGGCCCCCAGCTTCCCGCGCACGCGGCTCCCGGTGACCGTGGCCCGGACGCCGTCGACGAAGAACACGTCTCCGCCGAACTCTCCGCCTTGAATGTCGACCGTGGCGACGCCGTTGGCGTAGAGGTCGGAGCCGCTGCTCGCCCGGTTGTTGCCGAAGCGCGTGCTGAGCAGCGACAACTTGCCGCGCTCAGCGAGGGCGCCGCCGCCCACGCCGCCCCCGGCCAGCGTGGCCTCGTTGTCTTCCACCACGCACTCCTCGAGCGTGAGCTCACTCCAGCCGCTGAGCCGTACGCCACCGCCCGCGTCGCCCGCGCCCCCCCGGATCGTGAGCCCCACCACCTTCACCACCAGTTGGTCGCCCGGCACGTGGACCACCGGGCCCCCGCGGCTGCCATCCAGCGTCCCGTCGAGGATGGCGCCGGGTTCGCCGCGCAGCGTGAGGCTCTGCTCGATGACCAGGCGCGCCGGGTGAACGCCAGCGGCGAGGCACACCACGGCCCCGTCGCGGAGGTGCGGGTCGATGGGTTGTCCCGCTTCGACCCGGGCAGTGCAGTCAATCATGGGGAGATCCGGTGCCTAGGCCTGGGTGGAGCCGGTGGGCGCCTTGTTCACCGAGATGTTGGTGAAGTGCTTGAGGAACTCCGCCGGCGTGATCGGCTTCGGCTGCCAGGTGCCCCACGGGTTGTAGAACTGCAGCTCCTTGCCGTTCACCACGCCCTCGAAGGCGTAGGCGTGATTGGCCACCAGCAGCTTCTCCGCGTTCACCGCGCCCTGGTAGGAGAACCGCATCTCGAGATCCTCGCCCTTGGCCGGGCCCTGGCCCGCCTTGAACTTCAGGTCCGCCGTGTGCTTCTTGTAATCGACGTTGCCGCTCTCCGCGCCGGCGCCGAGCAACTTGCCGGTTGCGTCGCCCTCGCGGCCGTTGTCGGACACGGTGCCCTTCATCTTGCCGGCCTTGTCGGTGACGCGCATGGTGCCGGGGACAACGTGGTTCCAGCGGTGGGTGTGCGTGATCGTGGCGTTGAACGGCCCGTCGCCGGTGCCACGGAAGGGGAACTGCGCGTCGGACTGCCGGCTGTTCTCCACCGCCGCGTAGATCGCCATGCCGTCCTTCTTGGCCTTCTCGAAGTAGGGGATCACGTCCTCCACCTTCATCGAGCTCGGGCTCTTCTCCTGCGACTTGGCTCCGGTGATCTCGGCCATGGACTGGGCGCCGTAGCCGCCCTGCCCGATGGCCTGGTAGCTGCCCTTCCACTTGGCGTAGGCCTTCTCCATGATCGCCGGCCACAGCTTCCCACCCGGCTCGCCGGCGTAGGCGGGATCGGCGCGGTTGCCCGCCACGGTGGGCAGGTAGCTGTCGATCTCGATGTAGACTGGCTTGTACTTGCCGCCCCACTCCTCCTCGTAGAACCGCACGGTGTACGTGTCCTTGGTCGAGTTGTACTTGATGGCATCCTTGATGGCCTGGGGCGAGGCGTTGGCGATCGCCGCCATCGAGGCGATGAAGTAGCAGTCGCCCATCGCACCCTGGGCGGTGTCGGAGCCCTTGGGATCCACCGGCGTGTGGTCGCCCTTCTGCTTGGCGTAGATGAAGTCGTCCTGCATGCCGGCCGCGTCGTCGTCCTTGTTCAGCATCGGCTGCTCGGAGAACAACGAGGTGGCACACCAGCCCTGCTTCTTCTCCTTGTCGACCCGCACCTCGACCTTGATCTTGTCGCCCTTGGCCTCGATCACCTTGGCGCTCTTGCCGTCCGGAACGGTGAACTTCCCGCCGGTGCCGTCGGCATTTGCCGTGAGCTCCACCGTGTCGTTGGGGCCGATCAGCGCCCCCCACTTGCCGCTCGTCACCGCGCTGGGGCGCATGGGGCCCAGGGGGCCGTCGGTCGAGGCGCCGTGCGGCGGTTCGCGCTCCGCGCCCAGCCAAGAGCTGATCTCCTCGTCGGCGATCGCGCTCTGGCCTTGGTTCTCGACCGACTGCTGCAAGGCCGCGTTGCCGACGCGGCTCTGCTTGTCGGGGGCAGCGCCCGGGGCGGCTTCGGGCGTCGCCCCGCCCTTCTTCGACTTCGACGGCGCACGAGTAGACTGCTGGAGCATAGAGCCTCCGGAGGGTGATGGTACCGCACCCGGCGCCCGTCCGCCAGTCGCGCCGGTCAAGTGGGGCCCCCCGCATTCCGATCCCAGCTCCGAGGTCGACCCGAATGCTGTTCCTGGCGCTTCCCCTCGCCTTGACCCCGCCCGTCCATGCCGAGGCCACCCCCGAGGACCACGTGATGATCAACCAGTACGGCGCGGTGCTGCACTGGGAGAAGGCGGAAGTGGGCTTCGTCGTGGATCCCCGCAACATGGAGGGGCTCCCGGAAGACGGCGTGACCGACGCGGCGGTCGACGCCGGCGAGGCCTGGAACGAGATCGAGACCGTGGCGATCGAGTTCGCCTTCGACGGCCGGATGAACGGCTTCAAGGGTGGCTACGACGAGCAGAGCGGCGTCTACTTCGTGGACGACTGGACCTCGTCGCCCGACTTGCTGGCGCTGACCACCACCTGGTCCAACCAGGACGGCGTGATCCTGGACTTCGACCTGGAGGTCAACACCGGCGACCACGACTGGGCGCTGGAGAGCGTCGCGGGCAAGGCGGACCTGCAGAACACCCTCGCCCACGAGTTCGGCCACGCCCTGGGGGCCGGCCACATCGAGGGCAACGACCACGCCACGATGTACCCGGCCTCGGCGCCGGGCGAGACCATCAAGCGCGACCTCGACGACGCCGACGTGGCGGTGGCGGAGTGGTTGTACCCGGACCTCCCCGAGGGCGCGTCGCTCGACGACGACCGCCCCTTCGGTGCCTGTTCCACCGTCCCCGCCACCTTCGGGTGGATGGCGGCCCCCGCTGCACTCCTGGCCTTCTTCCGTCGCAAGGTGAACGCATGATCCTCGCCCTCGTCGCCGCTGCCTCTGCCACCGTGGTGCAGAAGGCCCTGGACCCGTTCGCGCTCGCCATTCTCTCGGATGCCACCGCCTTCGGCGACGTGACCGACGTGGAAACCCGCTGGGAAGGCGGGATGATCTGGACGGTCGCCACGTTGTCGCTGGTCGACCTCGACGAGGAAGCCGAGGTGTGGATCCCCGGTGGCTGCATGTCGGGGCTTTGCCTCACCGTCAGTGGCACGCCCTGGGTGAGCGAGGGCGAGCGGGTGTTCGTGTTCCTCCGCGAGGAGCAGCCCACGTCGCTGGCCCAGGGCTTGTTCCACGTCGAAGGCGACACCGCCGTGCGGGACACCAGCGACCTCGCCTTCCGCGACGGCAAGGAGGCCGACGCGGTGTACGACATGGGCGAGATCCGGCGCGCCGAGGCCACCGTGCCGCGCAAGCGCGGGGGGTAGGGAGGCGGGGAGACGGGTCCCTCAACCCGCGTCCACACCCTTGACTCGTCAATAGCGATCATGTTCTACTGGCCCTTCCGCTCCTAGCGGGGGAGGTTGTGCCGGTGAAGACTCTCCTCAGACTGCTCGCGACGCTGTGGGCCGGGGGCATCGGCCTCGTCGGCTGCTGGGTAGCGGCGCCCCTGTTTAGCCCCGCGGCCACCGCAGAAGTCGAGCTAGTGGCCGCCCTCCCCGCGCCCAACGAGTTCGCCCGCAGCTTCGAGCCGGTGCCACCCGTGGCCTCGCTGGTGCCCGGACTGGCCGCGCCCGCCGTGGGGTGGCGCACGCCCGGCGAGGCCGAGGTCGACATGGCGGTGGCGCCGCCTGCGGAGTGGTTGCCGCCCGATTGGTTCCCGCCGTCGAAGGCGATCCTCGTGCTGTCGGCGATGGACGACGAGGGCCCCACCGAGGGCCCCACCGTCAAGAGCCGCTCGGCCTTCGTCTACGACCTCGACGCGGGGCGTGTGCTCTACCAGAAACACCCCGACGACCCGCGGCCGGTGGCCTCGATCACCAAGGTGGTGTCGGCCCTGGCCTACGCCTCCACCGACCCCAACCCCGACCGCGAGGTGGTGATCGGCCCGGAGCAGTACCCCACGCGTTCGGGCGCGCGGTCGCGCCTGAGCACGGGCGACGTCACCTCGGGCATCGACCTGCTCGGCGCCGCGCTGGTATCGAGCGACAACCGGGCCGCCCTGGGCCTCGCGGCCGCCGCCGACATGCACCTGGAGCAGTTCGTGGGCCGCATGAACGCCGTGTCGGTGGAGCTGGGCATGACGCGCTCTTCGTGGGTGGATCCCTCCGGCCTGGAAGACGAGAACCTCTCCACCGCCCGCGACATCGCCAAGGCGACGGTCGCGGTCGCCACCCATCCGATGCTCGCCCCGGTCGCCAGCGCTCCGCACTGGGACCTCTGGCGGAAGAACAAGAACTACGTCCGCCGGCTGGGCTCCACGGATCGCCTCAGCGGCCGCGACGACCTCGTCGTCGAGACCGCCAAGACCGGCTACACCGACACCGCCCGCTACTGCTTCACGACGGTTCTCCGCACCGACAGCGGCCACCGGCTGGTGATCTCCCTGCTCGGTGCCGACGGCAAGATGACCCGCTGGGCCGACGTGAACCGGATCCTCTCGTGGGTGGAGCGGCAGGGGTAGGGTGTCGGGGCGATAACCGGGGGTAGCGAGGCCTCGACGTGCTCAGCGCGATGCACATGCTCCTCGGCTGCACGGCCGGACAAGTGGAGTCGGACGCCGGGCCCGTCCTGGTGGTGGGTGCAGGCCTCGCCGGGTTGACCGCTGCCCACGCGCTGCGGTCCAGCGGCGTGGCGGTGACGGTCCTGGAAGCACGGGATCGTGTCGGTGGCCGCACGTGGACAGACGACGTCGGGGCGGCTCGAGTGGACCTCGGCGCGGCGTGGATCCACGGGCCCGACGACAACCCGGTGGCGAGCTTCGCGGACGAGGTCGGGATCGACTACGCCCCGGATCGAAGCGGCTACGACGTGATCTTCGACGAGGCGAGCGGGGGCGACGCAGGCGCGCCGGGGCTCGCCACGGCCAGGCAGGCCTACACGGGGTTCATTCGCGCACTCCCGGAACTGAGGC
>CAYHRZ010000242.1:0-7893 GCA_964359125.1 uncultured Klebsiella sp.
GAAGGCCTTGTTGAAGCGGTCCAGGAAGTAGTGCACCAGCGCGGGAATGTCGTCGCGGCGGTCGCGTAGCGCGGGCGCCTGGATCGGCACCACGTTGAGGCGGAAGAACAGGTCCTCGCGGAAGCGCCCGGCCTTCACTTCGGCGCGCAGGTCGCGGTTCGTCGCCGCCACGATGGCGGCGTCCAGCGGGATGTCGGCCATCCCGCCCACGCGCCGGAACCGGCGGTTTTCCAAGGCCCGGAGCAGCTTGGACTGCATGCCCACCGGGAGCTCGCCGATCTCGTCGAGGAAGAGGATCCCGCCCGCCGCCGCCTCGAACAGGCCCCGTTTCGTAGCCTTCGCGTCGGTGAACGCGCCGCGCTCGTGGCCGAAGAGCTCACTTTCCATCAGCGGCTCGGGCAGGGACGTGCAGTCGATTTCCATGAACGGCTTGCCGCGACGCGGGCCCGGCTGTGGATGGCCCGTGCGATGAGTTCCTTGCCCGTGCCCGACTCGCCCTGGACGAGCACGGTCGGGGTGTCGATCTGCTCCAGCCGGCGGAGCATGTCGTAGAGGCGGCGCATGGCGGCGCTCTCCCCGACGATCTCGCCGTAGCCCGCCGCCGAGCGGTTCCGGAGGTAGTGCACTTCGCGCCGAAGTCGCGACTCTTCTAGCGCCTTCCGGGCGGCGAGGGACGCCTCACGCAGGTCGAAGGGCTTGGGCAGGTAGCCCGCCGCGCCCAGCCGGGTGGCCTCGATGGCGCTCTCCACGCCCCCGTGGGCGGTGATCACGATGACGGGCAGGTCGTTGTCGTCGTCGCGGAGCGCGCGCAGCACGCTCATGCCGTCGAGCTCGGGCATCTTCAGGTCGAGGAATACCAAGGCCGGCGCGACGGCGGCCACGCGCTCGAGGCACTGTTTGCCGTTCTCGGCTTCCACGACGTTGTAGCCCTCGCCGCGGAGTTGTTCCGCCAGGGACCAGCGGATCAACTCCTCGTCGTCGCACACCAGGATCGTGTCGGACATAGAGGCTCCCGGGCCACGCCCTTGCACGCGCCGTGCCAGCCTGCGGGGCCCCGAATCGTGCGATATCACACAGGGCGCGGGCGCGGCACGCGGCTTGCTGTCTACCGCGTGCGCCCATGCCCGCACCGCTTGCCAACCAGGTCGAGGACCTCGTCGCGACCGTGATGTCACTCGTCCGCGTCCGGACCGGTCGCCTGGTGGCGCTCACGCTGAGCGCGCCGGCGGGCATGCCCGGGGTGGAACTGTGCACCCGGGTGGTGGATCGCCTGCGCCGCGAGGGTCTCGTCGACGTCAACGTGAGTGTGCGGGTGGGCGGCGGGCCGCTGCGTGTCGTCAGCGCGGAGTTCGAGCGGTGACCGGCCTGCTCATGGCCGCGGCCGCCGCTGGTCTGCTCGGCAGCGGTCACTGCGTGGGCATGTGCGGACCGCTGGCGGCCGCCAGCGCCCCAGGTTGGCACGCCGGGCGCCTGGTTGCCTACCTCGCGGCGGGCGCCCTCGCGGGTGGCCTCGGGGTCGTGTTGCCGGGGGGCGCCTGGGCCCCGGTGGTCGCAGCCATCGTGCTCACCTGGTCCTGCCTGCGCTTTGGCGGATTCATCAGCGAAAACAACGGTATCTCTGCGTGGGTAGGCCACGTGGCGCGGTGGACTTCCGGGCTCGGCGCTGTCCGAGGGGTGACGCTGGGCGCGCTGGTGGTGGTCTTGCCCTGCGGCCTGTTGTGGACAGCGTTCGCGTTTGCCGCGGCGACGCGGGGCGCGGCTTCGGGCGCGCTGGTGCTGGCCGTGCACTACGCGGCGTCGATGCCCGCGATTCTCGTCGGCGGCGGCTTGCTCCGCCGGGCGAGCGCGCGGGCCAGGCGCCCGGCTTCGCTGGCCCTCCTGGCCCTCGGGCTCCTGGCGATCGGCGTCCGCGCCAGTGGCATGGAGCAAGGCGGCACCTTCTGCTTGCCGCCCTGAGCCGGGTCCCGGGCCGGGTGGGTTAGAATGGACGGGCTGTGCGGTATTGCACAGTCCCTGTGGGAGATCACCCGTGAAACGGCGGCAGTTGTTCGAGGTGATGGACCAGGCCTGGTGTCCCGGCTGGGTGCGCGAAGGGGAGCTGGATGCCCTCCGGACCTTGGCGCGTGTCTTTCCCGTGCACCGGCGGGTGGCCCCGCTCATCGCCGGGGTGATGCGCGCGCACGGGCAGCGCTCCGTGGTCGACCTCTGCTCCGGCGGCATCGGCCCACTGTCGTGGTTGTGGGCCGCCATCGAGCACTGCCTGGGCCGGACGGTCACCGTGGTGTGCACCGACCGGTACCCCCAACCCCGGGCCCTGGACGCGCTGGACCGCGGCGCGAGAGCGCGGGTGAGCTACCACCCGGACCCGGTCGACGCCGCCCGCGTGCCGGCCGCGCTCGTGGGCGTTCGCACCGTCTTCGAGGGCTTCCACCACCTCGACCGCCCGGTGGCGCAGGCCCTGGTCGCCGACGCCGTGTCGGCCGGGGCTCCGTTGGTGATCGTGGAGGTCACCGAGCGCTCGGCCTGGGGCCTGGCCTTGGCGTCGATGGCCGGCGTCGGTGCGCTGGCGACGGCGCCGCTGTCGGGCCCGCCGCGACAGGCCGCCCGGCGCACCGTGCGGGACCTCGCGTTCCCGGTGGTCCCGTTGGTCATGTCGTTTGACGGTGCAATGAGCGCCCTGCGCACCTGGTCGCCGGGGGAGGTCGAGGCGCTGGCCGCGCCGGTCCTGCCGGCGTCCTGGCGCGTTCGCTCGACCACCTGGCGACCGTGGGGGGTGCCGCTCTCGGCGGTGGTGATCGAGCCCCGCCCCCGCGAGCCCTTCGCCGCGGACTGACGGTGCGCCGTGCCGACGGCGCGGGCGCGTGTGATACGGGCGCGTGGCGATGCGGGAACCAGGGCGTGCGGTGCAGATCCGGGGGACGGGCTCGGCCACGCCCGCTCAGGAGGTGCCCACCGCCCGGCTGCTTGCGCTCGCGCTGCCCGGCCGTGATCCCGTCCAACTGCAACCGAAGATTGGGATTGACTCGCGCGGGTGGCTGGGCCCCGGCGAGTCTGTCACCGGGCTGGCGGCCGCCGCGGCACGCGGGGCGCTCGCGTCTGCCGGTGTCTCGCCCGGGGCGCTGCGGCGCGTGGTGGTCGCGACGTCCACCGGCGGTGACCACCACATCCCCACGGTCGCCAACGGGGTGATCGGGGAGCTGGGACTCGACGACAGCTGTGATGGCTTCGACGTCCACAACGCCTGCACCGGTTTCCTCTCGGCCCTCGACATCGGGGCGCGGTCGGTGGCCACGGGCCTGGGGCCGGTGCTGGTGGTGGCGGTGGAGGCCTTCTCGCCGGCGCTCTTGCCGTCGGCCCACCGCGCCTACCTGGTACTGGGCGACGCGGCCGCGGCGGTGGTGCTCGACGAGGGAGAGGGGACGGGCCTGCGCCCGTGTTTCCTCGCGAACAGCGCCGCCCTCCGGGGACGGATGGTGCAGCCCCACCTGCACACCATGGCCGCGCCCACCTACACCTTCGACACCGCCGGCGAGGTGCTCCTCGCGAGCGCCCTCGAGCACATCTCCCGTGCCTGTGGCCGGGTGCTCGACGAAGCTGGCCTGGGCTGGGACGACGTGGATTGGTTCCTGCCCCACCAGCCCAACGGCCACATGCTCGACGCGCTGGTCGCGGCGATGGGGGTGCCTCCGGGCCGCCTGGTCCCGGTGGTCCAGCGGGTCGGCTCGGTCGGGGCCGCCGCGGTGCCGGTGAGCCTGGACGTCCTGTACCGGTCGGGCCGCCTGCGCCCGGGCGACTGCGTCCTCATGGCGACGGTGGGGAGCGGCACGGCGTACGGCGCCGTGCTCTACCAGGTGCCGGGATGAGCGGGGTGCGCGCCGCGCTGGCCACCGCGTGGTGGAAGGGGGGATGGAACTTCCGGCGTCGATGGCACCGGTTCTCGGTGGAGGGGTTGGAACACTTCCACGCCACCGGGCCGGCGCTGATGGTGGGCTACCACGGGCGGCCTGTCGCCCACGACCTCTGCATGCTCCAGGTGATGCTCCTCGAGCAGGGGATCGTCACTCACGCGGTGATGCACGAGGTTGCCCAGCAGTTGCCCGTCGTGCGTCACGCCCTGGGCCCGATGGGCTTCGTCTTCGGCGACGGTCCGGCGGTGGCGGCGGCCTTCGCCGCGGGCCGCAAGGTGATCGTCACGCCCGGCGCCACGCGGGAGGCGGCTCGCCGCCACGACGTGCGCTACCGGGTGGACTGGGGCGGCCGCACCGGCTGGCTGCGCCTGGCGATGAAGTACCGGGTGCCGGTACTCCCGGTGGCCGGTTGGGGGGTGGACGACACCTACGTGGGCCTAGTCGACGGTGCGCAGTACGCGGACCGCGTGAAGTTGCCGGGCGGCCTGCCCTTCTGGTTGGGCGTGGGGCCGCTGGGGCTCTGGCCCTTCTCGCCACCCTTCCCGGTCGCGATTCGCTCGGTGATCGGCCGGCCCTTCACGCGTCACCTCGGGGACGGCGTCGATCCCGCCGACAAGGCGGTAGTCAGCGCCCTCGCCCGGGAGGTCGAGGGCGAGGTACAGGGTCTGCTGGACCGGAGACCTCGTTGAGTTGGGCGGTCATTCTCGGGGCGTCCAGCGGCACGGGCGCCGCCATTGGTCGTGCGCTGGCCAGGGAGCCCGGCCTCGACGTGTACGGCGTGCACCGCGGAAACCACCCCGATGGCGCCGCGGCGCTGGTCGACGAGGTGCGCGGCCGGGGACGGCGGTGCATCCTCGACGTGGCCGATGCCGCCCCGCCCGAGCGGGCCGACGAGCTCTGCGCCGGGCTGCGTCAGCGCGTGGGGCCCGGCTCGGTGCGGCTATTCGTCCACAGCATCGCAAATGCGAGTGTGTCGCGACTTGCCATCGACAAGCCCGTCCACTACAAGCAGGTCCAGCGCACCTTCGACGGCATGGCCCACAGCTTCGTGTGGTGGACGCAGGCGCTCCTTCGCCACGAGCTCCTGGCGCCGGGCGCGCGGTTGCTCGCCCTGTCCAACCCCATGGTCGGCCAGGTGCTGCGGGGCACCGCGCTGATCGCCGCCAGCAAGGCCGCCCTGGGGGTGTACGTGCGGCACCTCGCCGTGGAACTCGGCCCCCTGGGCTACCGGGTCAACACGCTGACCTTCGGGGCCGTGATGACCACCGCCCTCCGCCGCACCGTCGGCGGCGACGAGGCCCCGCGCTTCGAAGCCACGGTGGCCGGGGCGGTGCCGGCGGGTCGCCTGGCCACCCTCGACGAGGTAGCCAGGGTGGTGTCGTTCCTCGCCAGCGACGCCGCCGATTTCTTCAATGGCGCCGATCTCGACTTCACCGGGGGCGAGACTTCCGCCTTGCTCGACCGGCTCACTTTCCCCGAGGAACGCTGACATGCCCCTGCCCCCCGACGTCACCACCATCCTCTCGGACGCCGACCTCGACCGGCTGCGGACCGCGTTCCGGGTGGGCGCCACCGGCGACACGCCCGCCGCGGTCGCGAAGCACGCCGATGCCAACTTCGGCACCGTGGCCGAGTCGGTGCTCCTCGCGCGCTTCCCTCCGGCCGGGCAGTACGTCCGGTCGATCGGCGACTACTTCTACGACGACGACACGGAGTTGGCGTCGCGGAACCGCGAACGGGTGGTTATCGCGACGCTGCTCTCGCACGCCAACGACGGCGGCTACTACCTCTGTCTGCACCTGTACTGGGCGTTGATGGTGGGCCTGTCGGTCAAGCAGGTGGCGTGGACCATCGTCTTGACGTCTGCGTACAGCGGCATCGACCGCTACACCATGGGCATGACGCTGCTCGGTGACGTGCTCGGCGTGCTCAAGGGACAGCTGGCAAGCGGCGACGAGTCGGCCATCGCGCCGCTCACGGTGGTCGGGCAGATCGGCAGCACATTCGCCGCTCGGCACTGAGGCCGACAGGGGCGCCGGCCGGCCGGCCTACGGGTCGCGCTGGCGGCGGGCTTCCTGGCAGCGTCGCAAGAGCGCACCCGCCGACAGCCGCCGGGCGATGGCCTCGGCACGGTCCAGGCGGGCCGCGCGGTCGTCGTCGCAGCGGATGGCGAGCTCCAACTCGACTTGAGCCTCCTCGTGCGGGAGCTCGCACGCGCGGGCGTCGCCCAGGGCCGTGCGCCAACGCTCGCGGGCGCGGTCGGACCTGCCGGCCGTCCATTCCGCCAGTCCCTCGGCCCAGGCCAGCGTCGGGCGTGCGAAGCGGTGCATCCGCGCGTACCCGCGCAACAGGCCGAGCGCGGCGAGTCCCTCCTTCCGGGCTTGCACCTCGCCCTCGCCGCCGCGCCGGGCGACCGCCCACCGCCACAGGAGCACCGAGACGGTGTCGTAGAGCGGGCTGTGGAGGAAGTAGACGATGGGCGTTGCCCGCTGGAAGAACGAGAGCGCCTCCAGGGCGGCGACCGTCGCCTCCGGGGCTCGCCCTTGCTGCCACCGCAACCGGGCGGTGTTCCCCATCACGTACGCGTGTTCGGCCTCGCCGGGGGTCTGGCCCACGCGGTCGAGTCGCTCCTCGGCTTCGGCGTCGCGACCCATGCGGACCAGCGCGGTGACGCCGTTGGTCAGGCCCCACTTCTGGGTCTGCGCGTCACCGCGGCGGGCCGCGCTTTGCACGGTCGCGTCCGCGTCGGCCAGTGCGCCGGTGAAGTCGCCGGCCCAGATCTTGCCGATCCCCCAGCAGGTCCAGGTGTCTTCCGACCAGCGATCGTCTTTGAGGTCCCTGGCGATCGCCAGGGCCCGGGCGAACCGGTCGTTGACCAGTCCCCAGCGGGCGTTGCTGATCTCGAAGATGGCCGTGCGATTGAGCACGTACTCGGCCACCTCCGGTCGCCCGAGTTCGTCGGCGGTGGCGAGCGCGCGACGGGCCCAGCGGTGTGCCACCGCCGAGAACGGGGTGGCGCCCAGGAGGAGCGACATGAACGCCAGGCCCCGGGCGAGGGTGGGCGTGGGGGCCGTTCGCTCCGCGAAGTTGATGCACCGGAAGCCCGCGACGAAGCCCTCGAGCGGCTTGTTGGCGAGGAAGTAGGGTTCGAGCAGGCGCTGGCAGACGTACGCGGCCTGTTGGGTGCGCTCCACCTCGAGCGGGTCGTGGACCCGGGTGAGCCTGGGCAGGTACGCCTCCACCACCCGCCGCGCCGCAGCGTCGAGGAGTCCAAGCACCCAGCCTGCCCGCGACTGCGGGAAGGGGTGGCCCAGCGCGAGCAGGGCCCGTTCGGCGTCGAGGAAGGCCTCCCGCATCTGGCCCACGCCGAGCCGCGCTTCCACAAGGGTGCGGCTCCACCGAGCCCGGCGCATCGGCGAGTCGGCGGTCGGCACGCGCGGCACCAGCGCGGCGGCAGCCCGGATGTGCTCGATGGCGCCCTCGTTGTCGAAGGTGGCCACGGCCTCGGTTGCCGCCGCCTCGTAGTGGTCGATGGCGCGCGAGTACTCGCCCGCCTCCCGCCAGTGGTGCGCCAGTCGGGCCTGGTCCAGCGGGGCCCCCGAGTCGTCGGCTTCGCGTAGGAGCGCTTCCGCCGCCGCGCGGTGGAGGCCGGGGCGGTCCGCTTCCGGGAGGTCCGCGTACAGCGTTTCCCGGAGCTTGTCGTGGACGAAGCGCCACGACCCGTCGTCGCCGGCCTCCATCACCTGGCGTTCGACCAGCTCCGCCAGGCCCGCTCGCACATCCGCGTCGGTCTGCCGGAGCGCGTGGACCAGCGCGGCCTCCGGAGCCGAGCGTCCGACCACCGCCGCTAGTTGCGCCACCGACCGGGCGCGACGGCTCAGCGGCGCCCACCGCCGGCGCCCGAGGTCTCGCAGCGAGCCCGGCGCGGGCAAGTCGGTGCTGCTCGCCCCCCCGAAAGTACCCCGCCCCCCCGCCCGGGGGGGGG
>CAYHRZ010000243.1:0-7870 GCA_964359125.1 uncultured Klebsiella sp.
CGCACGACGAACCGGGCCACCGCATTCTCCAGCAGCCAATCTCCCACCCGTCCCTCGCCCCCGGGGACAAGCTCCTCCTCGCACGCCACCTGCTTGGCGCGCACCTCACCGGCCGCGAGTTCTCGCGGGTCGCACACCTCGACCAAGACCGCCGGGGCAGCGCACGCCCACAGCCAGAACACTGGTTATTCGGCCTTGGCGGCGTCGTCGGCGACACGGATCGCGATGGGCACCACCCGCACCTGCTGGTTCCACCCTTCCGGCACGTCGCCCGTCGTGTAGCGCCACGCCCGCTTGTCGCCCGGCGCCAGCGGCGGCTTGTACTGTTCCTCCAGCGACATCCCGCCGGGGCCGGCCTGGCCGACCAGGGGGTAGCTGGCTGCTTGGACCTTCTTCCCTTGCGCGTCGAGAAACTGGACTTCCAGAGTGAGGAAGTCGAAGGTCTTGTCGGCGTTGTTGGTTACCTCGGTCGAGACGCCCCAGCCGTCGAGGGCCCCCTTGGGGTCGTCGGCGAGGTTGACTTGTTGCACCACCGGCTCCGCGATGGCGAGGCTCGACGCGTACCGCGCGACTTCCAGCATGGAACCCGCCCGCTTCTTGAGCGCGCCGTCCGCGAAGTCGTTCTTCTTCAGGAATTTCTCCCAGCCCTCGACCGTCCCCTCCGCCTCGGCGATCGCGAAGGCGGCGTTGGCCCGCCCGGCCTGCATCTCCTTCTTCTTCTTCGACTTGGGGAAGCGCTTGAGCACGCCGTCATAGTCTTCGAGCTTCTTGCTCTCTTCGGCGCGTTTGACCAGCAGATCCTCCAGTCGCTTCTCGGCCATCATCTTGTCGGTGCCGCCCGGGCCGGTCGAGAGGAACTGCTCCCAGGCCTCGATGGTGTCGGCCTTCTTCGCGTCGCCGAATGGGTCGGCGCACCCGGTGAGCAGGCTGAGGACGAGGGCATAGTGCAGCATGGAAACCTCCACGCGCATCCTATCAAAAAAGTGTCACCTGGATTGACTACTTCTCGGATTCGCGCTTCACCCAGGTGGCAGCGTCCGTCAGGCCCTTCTTCGCGATCATGTCTTGCACGAAACCGGGGATGTAACCCTTGAAGCGGATATCCACGCTGTACTCCAGGCGGGACCGAGTGGGGGAGGGGCTGAGCTCGGTCACCCGCCAGTAGCCCACGGAGTCGTCGAGATCCGAGCGACGGCTGTAGTCGAGCGTCCACGTCAGGTAGCCCTGGTCGGGGCGGTAGGTGTGGTGGATGAAGTACTCCACGTCGAAGCCCATTACGCCGAGCAGGAAGCGGGTGTAGATCTCCGAGCCGGAAACCTTGTAGTTCCCGCACTCCTCCACCTTGTCGACCATCTTCGGGTAGTTGCCGTAGTCGACGATCTTCGACCAGATCTTGGCGGGGGTGGCGGCGATGTCGAACACGGCGATCCCCCGGCCACCGGAGCCCACCTGTTGCTGCTTCAGGACGACCTCACCGGCCTCGAGCTTCGCGATCTCGCTGGCGGTGAGGCCAACGGCGGCCGGCGCGCCCTTGTAGGCGGTGACGACGCCGGTGTGCTCGTGCGGCAGGGTGGCGTCGCCGGCGAGGGCGGCGGCGAGAACGAGGACGAGGCTCATGGTCGCTCCCAGGGGCCGCGGGTATACCCCGTGCGGTCGTGTCTTTGCACTACGGTGACTTCTCACGGGGGCGTTTCTGGTGCTAATGTGGCGGCGCTCCCGAGCGTCGCCCATGAGCCTCCTCCCGTTCCTCCTCTCTACCGTGGCCTGTGTGCCCCCCACCGACGACGCGGAGGGCGGGACGTCGACGTACGACGACGCCGACGACGATGGCGACGGCCTCACCAACGGCGAGGAAGACGATCTCGGCTCTGATCCGAACGAGGTCGACAGCGACGGCGACGGCTACTCCGACTTCGACGAGGTGGAGACCGGTCACGACCCCACCGACGACGACGACAAGATTTACGAGGGCGGGTGGCCCTACAACCCGAACAAGGACGAAATGGAGGACCCGGGTTGGGACGGTCGCGCCAAAGAAGGCGAGGTCGTGCCTCGGTTCCAGAGCTACGACCACTTCGGCGACGACTTCGACCTCTACGACTTCGCCGGCCACGGCAAGTCGGTGATCATCGACATCAGCGCCGAGTGGTGCGGCTACTGCCAGGAGCTGGCGAAGTACATGGGCAGCCAGGCTTCGTACTTCGACCAGTACGAGAGCAGCTACCCGGAGCTCAAGAAGGTGCGCAAGGGCATCGAGAACGGGGAGATTCTGTGGG
The DNA here is from genome assembly GCA_964359125.1 of uncultured Klebsiella sp. Classification (GTDB taxonomy): domain Bacteria; phylum Myxococcota_A; class UBA796; order UBA796; family SXON01; genus SXON01. The sequence goes on from CAYHRZ010000243.1 coordinate 2,277, forward strand.
TGGAGATCCTCGACCAGAACCAGGCCGGGACCACCATCGAGTTGCGTGATCTGGAGCAGTGGGAGAAGCGCTACGGCATGCCGTTCACGCCGGTGGTGGCCGACGAGGAAATGTTGTGGCTCGACTGGACGAAGCTACGCGGCTACCCCACGCTGATGCTCGCGGACGAAACCATGACCATCACGTCGTACAGTGCGAGCGACTACTTCGCCGCGCTGGGCGATGCGGCCGCGCTCCTCGACGAGTAGGTGCCCGACCGCGGCGCGGCACTACGGCTGATCGAGGTCTACACCTCGGTCCAGGGAGAGTCCACTTTCGCCGGCTTGCCCTGCACATTCGTGCGCGTGGCTGGCTGCAACCTGCGGTGCACGTGGTGTGATTCCACGTTCACCTTCACCGGCGGCCAGTGGCGCACGGTCGACGAGGTCGTGGCCGACGTGGATCGCCTCGGCATCCCGCTGGTGGAACTCACGGGCGGGGAGCCGCTCGTCCACCGGGCCGCCGTCCCCCTGATGCAGCGCCTGGTGGACCGTGGCTACCAGGTGCTCCTGGAGACCAGCGGCAGCCGGGACACCAGCGAGGTGCCCGCGCCCGTGCACGTCATCCTGGACCTGAAGCCGCCGGACAGCGGCGAGGAGCGGGCCAACCTCTGGTCGAACATCGACAATCTCAAGCCGATCGACGAGGTGAAATTCGTGGTGGCCTCGCGTCGTGACTACGAGTGGGCTCTGGAAATCATGTCGCGACATGACTTGTCGTCGCGCTGCACCGTGCTCCTCTCACCCGCATTCGGGCTGGTGAACCCGCGCGACCTCGTCGCCTGGATGCTCGCCGACCGGGTGCCGGCGCGCCTCTCGGTGCAGGTCCACAAGGTGATCTGGCCGCCGGACGAGCGCGGGGTGTAGCTACTCGGCGGCGCCCTGCGACAGCCGGTACATCAGCACCAGGCAGGCGATGGGATCCGCCTTGCGGCCGAAGGTTCCCTCGGCCGCCTTCGGCGCGTTCAGCGTACCCATGCACGGCAGCACGATCGACCGCGCCACCGCCTCGGCGGCTTTTTCCATGATCTTCTCGCCGTTGGGATCCTCTTTGAGCGGCGTGGCCAGGCCGTTACGGAAGTCCAGGCGGGGCGTGCCGCCCGCGTAGTTGTTTGTTGGGGCGTCGGCGGCGTAGTACTTGATGATCCGGCCCATGCCCGCCGAGTTGTTGTTCGCGTCCGGCACGGCGCTGGCGTCGGGGCCTAGTTGTTTGACCAGCGCCGAGAGCACCCGGCTGGGGTTGTCGCGGTCGTCGTCGCCGACGGCGTAGACGCAGGTCTCGGAGCCCGTTGCGATCTGGGCCACCGCGCTGGCGGGGGCGGGGTCCGGCAGTGGCTCCGAGGCGTCCGTGGCCGTGCCCGCGAGCAACTGCGCTCGCGCCGCGTCGTCGGCGAGCAAGCCCGTGGCGTCGCCGGACTTGTACGCGTCGAGTTGCACGGACTCGAGACCCAGGCTGCGCGCCTGCCGGTAGGTCAGCCGAGCGGGGCCGCGCAGGCAGGTGTTCTTGTTGGCGACGTCGAGCCACATGTTCCATGGTGTCTCATTGCGCTTGCGGACGGCGGCCGCGAAGGGGAGCACGTGCTTGGTGAACTCGTCCAGGCTGTCCGATTTGGCCACCCGCTCGCGCCACTGGATCCACTCGCCGGTGGCGCCGCTGCCCTCGCGGAACATCCACTCGTAGACAGTGTTGTCGTCGCTGGCCATGGCCTTGGATTTCTGCTCGACGAGGGCACGCAGGGCGTTTTCTTTCTGCAGCACCAGCCCGAGGGTTTCGTTGCCGGTGATCTTCGCCGCGAGTTGGTCGAAGGTGCTGTTCTCAATCCCCGAACCGCCGAGTCCCTTGGCAAATCCCGCCGCCTCCTGGCACTGCTCGAGGTCGCTCTCCACCGCGATCGCGTCGGCCTTGAACTTCAGCGCCGAACACGAACCGGCCAGCGCCGCCATGTAGCCGAACATGGCGATCGCTGCGGTGATGAGGATGCGCGGCTGCCAGAGGGTGCCCGACTTGACGAGGTACCAGCCGCGCATGACCATGCCGACCGGTCCGATCGACCACACCCGCGCCAGCGCCATGCGCCAGCCCTCGCGGGCGAGTTTCTCGCCGGTGAGGCCCGCGCGCCCGCGGCGGTGTTTTTGTCGGGCGGCCTGCATCTCGGCCGGGAGCGGCGCCATCTCCACGGTGAACTTGGCGCCCTCTGGCGCGACCAGCGCGAAGCTGTCGCCCGGGCGCACCGCCGTGGGGGTCTGGATCTGGGTGGGTCGACGCGCGTCGCCCTTCCAGACGAACACCGCTGCGGTGCGCTCCGCTGCGGCCAGGATCAGCCCGCCGTCGCCCTGCCGGATGAGCTTGCAGTGCTCCCGGGAGACGCCGAAGGTCTCGGGTAGGACGATGTGGCAACGCTCCCGGTCCGAACCGAGGCGGACTTCCAGACCCTCGAAGGGTCCGAACCGAGTTCCCCCGAACTCGGGTGAGAGCAGCAGGTAGAGAGCGAGGTCGTCGCGCGGCATTGCGGGGTCCCACCCCAGAGTAACGCACCCCCCGCGGCGCCCGGTGGTTACGTCGGCTCAGCGTGAACATCTACCTCATCCCGTACACGCCATTCCGGCACGTGGTGGTGGGGTTGGTGTGCCTTGGAGCCTGCCTCGCCGCGTGGTGGCTGGTGCTGAGCGTCACGTGGTTGTGGGCGCCGTGGAACGTGGACTGGGACGGCGCGGTGCTCCTCGGCACCCTCTCGGCTGCGGCGGGCGGGGCCTCGGTGCTGGCGGAGGGCTCGCTGCGGCGCACCACGCTCTGGAAGCGCCTCCTGCTGGCCGGATTGGCCACCACCGTCGCCGCCTTGATGTCGGTGGCTTGGTACTGGTTGTGGGCGCTCGTGTCGACAAAGATGCTCTCGGGGCTAGGCACCGAAGAAGACATTCTCGACCCCAGCCTCGTCTCGTTGCGCTACCGGTGGGTGTCGTGGATGACGACGGGTTTCGGGGCGGGCCTCGGGACGGCGATGGTGCGGCGCTTCCGCGGCGGCCTCTCCCACCTCGTGGGTGGTGCCCTCGCGGGCCTGGCCGGGGCGGCGGTGTGGTTCGCCGTCGGTTATCCAAAATTTGCCTTTGCCCAAGATTTGTTCTACGCGTCGGCCCTCGGCGCCTGCGCGTTCGGCTTCTTCTTCGGCGCGTTCACGTGGGGGGTCCCCGACGACCTCTACGCGGGTTGGTTGCGGGTGCTCACCGTGACCCGTCACGGGCGGCGCATCCCGATTGACGGGCTCGACGGCGCCCCCCGCGAGCGGTTCGTGGGGCACTTCCCGCGGGGACTGGACCTGTTCCTGCCCGCGCCCGAGGGCGTACTCGAACTGCACACCAGCATCCTCGTCAATCGGAAGCAGGAGTACCGAGCCCGGGGTTTGACGCTCGCCCCCACCGAGGTGCGGCGTTTCCTGGAGCGTGTGGATTTACGTTACGACTCCTCGAGGCCCGCCCCCCTGGAGACGCGGCTCGCCAGCGGCGACCGGATCGTGATGGGCCCGCCAGGGCACCAGACGGTGGTCGAGTTCTTGATGTTGCCGCGGGAGGAACGGTGAGGTTCGTCCTGGCGCTCGCATCCCTGCTCGCCGGGTGCTCCGACGACGCGCGCACCCACGTGCGGGGATCCACCGTGCGAATGGGCCTGTCGAAGGCCGACGGGGCCGACACCAAGCAAACGTTGCAGATCTACGACAGCGACGACGAGTGCGGCAGCGATGGCATCCGGGACCCTGACCGCCACCTCTGCTACCCGTTCATCGACCGGGCCAGCGGCACGGTCCGGCTTGCCATCCAGCTCGCGGTCGACGGCCAAATCACGCCCATGGCGCTGAACGAAGACTCGGTGTCGGTGTACCACCAGGGGAAGGACGTCGCCGTCCCCGGCGAGACCCGCGTGAAGTTGATCCCGCACGACGAGGCGCAGACCAACAACCTGTTCGTCCTGCTCATCGACGGGTCCGGGTCGATGGCGGTGGTCGACGGGGACGACGGCCTCTCCCGGATGGAGAAACTCCGCAAGGCGCTCCTCCGGCGCGACGTCGTGGAGTCCTTCTTCCCGGCGGGCACGGCGAGCGCGGTGTCGCCGCTGGTGTTCCGGGGCGGCTTGCCGGAGCCACTCGGCGGGAAGTGGGTGGTCAACGACGCCAAGGAATACCGGCAACTGGTGAAGGACCAGCTCCAGGTCGGTTCCGGGTTCACCTACTTGTACCAGGCCGTGCGCTTCGCCGCGACGACGCTGGCCGAGAACCCCGAGGTGCGCCAGGCCGTGGAGAACGGGCGCAAGGCGCCGACCATCATCGCGCTCACCGACGGCTTCAACAACGAGCGTCCTCAGGACCTTTGCGGCGATAACGTCGCACGGCTGCAGGAACTGCTGACCACCCTGCGCGACGTCCGCATGGGGCGCGGCGGGGTGCGGGGGTTCCAGCCGGACCTGTTCACCGTGGGCCTTGGTCGCAAGGCGTGGCGGCGTTTCAAGGTGCCCGAGGGCATCGAGGTGAAGCCGCGGTTGTTGTGCGAGCGCTGGGCCGACCAGGTGATCAACGGGAACGTGGAGAACATGGGCGTCGACAACGCGGCGCTGGAGTGGATGGCCAAGGTGGGCGGGGGCAAGGGCTACGTGCGCCGGGACGCAGACGGCTTGGCGGAGGCGTTCATTGCTGCCGCGCAGAAGCGCTACGCCTGGTACGAGTTGCGGTACCGAGTCGACCCGTTTCACTTACGACGGAGTTTTACGGTGACCGTCCGCATCAACGCGCCCTACCAGGTGGAGTCTACGGTTGCGGTGTACCCATCGGCGTGGATCGACGGCCCTCCGGGGGTGCCGGGCGACGATGGTTGGGTGAAGCCCGGGCCCTTCCGGGGGACGATCGCGGCCGTGATGCCCATCTTTGCGGCGCTGGTGGCCCTCGCTTACCTGCCGGCGGCGATGTTCAACGTGCGGCGGGCCCTGTTCGGGTTGGTGGCCGGTCCACGCCGTCGCCCGGGCCGGGGCTGAAACCTTGGGGCCCAGCCTCCCCGCGTGGGTGTAGGATCAACTGCCTTGTCCATTGGTCAATACGAGGTCCTGCGAGAACTTGGGCGCGGCCAGTTTGGTGCCGTGTTCCTCGCCGTGGGGCAGACGCCGGGCCGGAGCGGGGCGCCGGGCAAGCGACGACTGGTCGCGATCAAGACCCTCCGCGAGTCGACCAACGCCGAGTCCTTGCGCCTGCTCCGGCAGGAGTTCGCGCTGCTGGACCAGGTGAAGCACCGCGCCATCGTGCGGGTTTTCGAGTTCCTGGAGACGGAAAACGCCGTCGTGATGGAGTATGTGCACGGCGTCACCCTGCGCACGGTGATGGACGACTGCGCCAAGGCGCGCGAGCAGGTGTACACCGAGGCGGCCATCGAGATCGGGTGCGAGGTGGGCGACGCGCTCTACCAGGCGTTCACCTCGCCGGCCGACAACGGCGAGTCGCTGGCGTTGGTGCACCGCGACCTGAAGCCCGAGAACGTGATGCTCACCGCGTCGGGCGAGGTGAAGGTTCTCGACTTCGG
>CAYHRZ010000244.1:0-3991 GCA_964359125.1 uncultured Klebsiella sp.
CAGGCGAGCTGCGTCTCGCGGAACAAGCAGGTGGCATGTCGGTGGGCCACGACGGCGCGGTAATCGCCGAGCAGGGCGGGTAGTTCCTCCGCGCAGGTGGGTGACGACAACGCCCGGTCGATGGCCTCCATCCGCGCGCGTTCGTCGCCGTAGGCGTCGAAGCCGCTGCGCAACACCAGCGGCACCGGGCGACCGTGCCGGCCCGCCTCGACAAGGTAGTGGCCGGCGACCCTTCGACAGGTGGTGCTCGCCACGGGGAGATCCAGCACCGCGCCCTCGCCCCCGGCCAGAGCCCGGGACGCGGCGTCGGGGCGGTTGATCACCACCTCGAAGGGGAGGGGACGCGGGTCCACCACCACCATCTCCACCAGCGCCAGCGCCGCCACCCAGGGCCCCCATCGGGTGCTGGCCACCCCCCCGGGTGGGCCCCCACCCGCGCCCAGGGTAAACCGGTAGGGCACGGCGCTGGGGTGCAGGCGGCCGCCCACCAGCGCCAGCGGGCCGTTCTCGCCCAGCGCCAGCACCAGGCACACCACCCCGGCGGCCACCGCGTACCGGGCCGACTTCGGAGCCACGAAGGCCGCGAGGAGCAGCGGCAGGCCCACGTAGCCCAGGTGGACGACCCAGGGGCCCTTGCCCGGGGGCAGGCGCGCCGGCGTCACCAGGTCTGTCCACAAGGCGGAGTGCTTGAGCGCCGGTCCGAGGTGGTCGTCGAGGCGACCCAGCGGCGCGAAGAGGCTGTCGTCGACCAGGCCCGCGCCGTGCCAGCCCACCACCAGCGCCGCGCCCACCGCCGCGAGGAAGATCGTCGCCAGGCGGCGGGGCTCGGCCCGCGTCCCGTGCAGCGCCCAGGTGCCCGCCAGCACCAGCGAGGCGATGGTCACGTGGGGGGCGGCGACGCCAGCGAGGAAGGTGAGCGGCAGGGCGGCGAGGATCCACGGGCGGGGTGTGGTCCACACCAGCGCCCCCACCAGGGCTGCGCCGAGCCCCAGCCAGGCCTGCTCCGGCTGCCCATTTTGCAGGGTCGTGCGTGTCCAGGGGCAAAAGGCCAGGATGGCCCCGAAGGCCGCTGCCCCCCGCGGGTCCAGACCGAGTATGCGCCCGCACCACGCCCCGCCGACTAGGTTCATGATCGGCGTCAGGATCAACAGCGACGCGTACGCCAACGTCTGCCCGGTCGCGGCGGCGACCAGTCCCCAGGGCCACAAGACCGGGCGGAAGTCGACGCCCGAGGGCCAGCCGGCCACGAGCAGGTGCGTGCTCCAGGGCGGGGTACGAGCGGCAAAGCCCATGGCGGCAAGGTGCCCCTCGGCGAAGGGACTCCAAGCGGCGGTGGTGCCCGGGGCCAATGCCAGCGGCCACGTGATCCCCACCCCCAGTGCCAGCGCAGCGACGGCGGGCAGGAGCAGGGCGCGGAGGTACGGCACAGCCCAGCGCACCTAGCCCGGCGCGGCAGGGCGACGCTTGATAGTCCACTTGCCGTGGCGCCGTTCCCAACCGTCCCCGAGATCCCTTCCACGCTCTTCGTGGCGCTCGTCTTCGCCGGCACGCTGGCGGTGTTCCTGGTCGGGCGGTGGTTCCTCCTTACCTGGCTCAAGCGCCTCACGCAGCGCACGGAAACCAAGGTCGACGAGATCGTCGTCGAGGCCATCCGCCTGCCCTCGTTGTTCTGGGCCGTCGCGCTGGCTGCCCACGCCGCCCTGCGCGAGTCGCGGCTGCCCGCCCACACGGTCGACTTCGTTGCCAACGGTGTCGCCGCGCTGGTCATCTTCAGCGTGAGCATCGTCGTCGCCAACGTGCTCGGCGGCGTGCTGGCCGCGCGTCTGCACGGCAGCGCCGGCGCTGGCGCCAGCGGCATCGCGCGCACGCTGGTCCGCGGGCTGGTGCTACTCGTGGGCCTGTCGATGGTGCTGCACCAGCTCGGGGTGGCGGTGGGGCCGCTGCTCACCGCGCTCGGCGTGGGTGGTCTCGCGGTGGCGCTGGCCCTCCAGGACACGCTTGGAAACTTGTTCGCCGGGATTCACATCCTGCTGGAGCGCCCCTTCGCCATCGGGCACTTCATCAAGCTCGAGGGTGGCGAGGCCGGTTGGGTCCAGGACATCGGCTGGCGCACCACCCGCATCCTCACCCTCGCCGACCACACGGTGGTCGTGCCCAACGCCAAGATTGCCGGCAGCACCGTGGTCAACATGCACCTGCCGGGGCCGGTGGTGCGCGTGGAGTTCACGCTCGGCCTGGCCTACGGCACCGATTCCGCGCGGGCGGAGGCGGTGCTCCTGGACGAACTGCACAAGGCGATCGCCGAGTTGCCGCAGCTGGTGGCGGAGCCCGGCCCCGACGTGCTGCTTGAAAACTTGGGCGACTGGTCGCTCGACTTCGTCCTTCGCTTCCACATCAAGCAGGTTTCGTTCGAGCGAGTGGCCCTCTCGCGGGTGCGGGCGCGGGCCTACGAGCGGGTGCGCCGCGAGGGCTTGGAGATTCCTTTCCCGGTGCAGACCGTGCACCTGGTGCGCCCCGGCGGCGAGGGCTGATGCGGCTGCCGCCGATTCGGTTCCAGATCAGCGTGTTGCTGCTCCTGGCCACGCTGAACACGGTCGTTTTCGGCGCCGTGGCCTTCGCGTTGTTCGCGGCGCTCGCTTCGAGCCCCTCGGCGGAACGGATGCAGGCCGAACGCGCCTTCGAGGCGCAGTTCACGGGTGTTCACGCCCAGGTGGTGGATGCCACCACCACCGGCGCGCCGCTCCCTGACAACGTGGCGCCTCGGCTCGGCGTCGCCGTCGCGGCGCTGGAGCCGCTCGGGTCGGAGGCCAGCGGTGTCCACGAGGAGTTGGAGCGGTATCGCAACCTGCTCGGCCAGTGGTCCGCCCACGTCGTGTCGCCCGCGCACAACGCTGAACTCGGGCTCGAGGACCCGGCCGGGGCGGCCATCGGCCGCGAGATCAGCCGCAGCTCACGCCATGTCGTCGGCGCCGCCCGTCGCCTGGTGTACTACACCCGCCCCGCGTGGGTCGACGCGGTGGAGCCCTACCTGCCGGCGATGGGGGCCTGGGTGGTGTTGTGCAGCCTCGCGACGGTGATCCTCGCCGGTGGGCTGCGGGTGGTGATGAGTCGCCCCCTGGAGCAGCTCACGCGGGCGGCCGACGCCCTGGCCCGGGGGCAGCTCGACGTGCCCATCCCCCGGCCCGAGGGGGCGCCCGAGATCCAGACCCTCACCCGCGCGGTCGCGGCCGCGCGCACGCGGCTGGTCGAGACCATCGAGGTGCTCGACGTGCGCAACCGGCAGACCGCCACGATGCTGGCCTGGCTGGGCGACGGCGTCGTGCTCGCGGACCAGTACGGGTTGGTGGTCGAGGCCAACGGCCAGGCCGACGGCATGCTCACCGCCCTGGACCGGCGTTACCCCACGGTCCGGGACCTGCCGCAACTCGTCCCCGAGTTGCTCCCCGTGTACTTCGGCGCCGAGGAGGATCGCTCGCTGGAGGTCGAGCGGGTGATGGCCGGGCGCAAACGCTGGTTCGAGATCGACCTTCGTCGCGTGGCGCGCGCCAGCGGGCGCCAGCCGGGCGTGTGGGTGGTCGTCATCCACGACATCACCAGCGCCCGCGAGGTCGACAACATCAAGCGCGACTTCATGTCGGTGATCACCCACGAGCTGAAGACACCCCTGGTGACCATCGAGGGCTTCGCCAAGTTGTTGTTGATGAACAAGGGTGGGGAGCTCACCGACAAGCAGCGAACCTGGGTTCAGAACATCCGCGACTCGGGGCAGGTTCTGCTCACGATGGTCACCAACCTGCTCGACGCTACCCGCCTCGAAGGCGGGAATCTCACCATCAACGCGGCGCCGGTGGCCGTGGCCGACCTGCTCTCGCAGTGGTCGGGCACCTGGCGTCCCGTGGTGGAGGCGCGCGGCTTGAACTTACGCGGCGACGCGCCCGCGCCGCCCGGCGCCCGAGTCGTGGGGGGCAGCGTGCGGCTGGCGCACGTGGGG
>CAYHRZ010000244.1:4001-6547 GCA_964359125.1 uncultured Klebsiella sp.
CGTGGGCAACCTCGTCAACAACGCCCTGAAGTTCACGAAGCCCGGGGGATCCGTCGGCATCGGGGCGCGGCTCGACGGCCCGCGGGTGGTGTTCGAGATCTCGGATAGCGGGCGAGGAATCCCGGCCGATGCCGTGCCGCACCTGTTCGAGAAGTTCTACCAAGTGGAGAAGGGCGACACGCGCATCGCGGGTGGTGCCGGGCTCGGCCTCTACATCGTCCACCAACTGGTGACCGCCCAGGGCGGGCGCATCGTCGTACACTCCGAGGTGGACCGCGGCAGCCGCTTCGAGCTGTCGTTCCCCCTCTGCGACCCCGGAGACCCTTCCCCATGAGCACCCGCCCCAAGCTCGGAGAGATCCTCGTCCAGCACGGCCACGTGATGCCCGACCAAGTCGACAACGCGCTGGCCACGCAGGGGACGCTCAAGCGCCCCCGGATGCTGGGACAGGTGCTGGTGGACCAGGGCGCCACCGACGAGAGCGCGGTGGCCAAGGCCCTGGCCCAACAACTGGGACTCCCGTACGTGGACCCCCTCTCGGCCACGGTCGACAGCAGCGTGGTGTGGAAGTTGCCCCGCCGGGTGGCGGAGCAGCACAAGGCCTTCGCCTACGCCCGGCTGCAGCGCGGCTACAAGGTGGCGATGGCGGACCCGCGCAATGGCGCGGCGGTGAGGGACCTGGAGTTCGCCCTCGGCGGTGCCGTCCGCGCGGAGGTGGCGTCCGAGGCGAAGATCACCCGGGCAATACACCGGCACTACGACCTCGAGCCGCAGGCGCAGCGCATGCTCGACGACGTGCCCGAGAGCCTGCGGGCGCCGGTCACGTCGCCGGTCACGCTGGAACTCGACGCGTCGACCATCGAGCGCAAGCTGCAGCGCGGGGGCGCCGCCTACATCGACCTGTTCAACTTCCTGCTGGTCAACGCCATCGAGCGCGGCGCTTCCGACATGCACATGGAAACGGAAGCCGAGGGCATGCGGATCCGCTTCCGCATCGACGGCATGCTGCGGGAGGTGCTGCAACTGCCCTCGTGGGCGGCCCAGCCGCTCGCCACCCGCATCAAGGTGGTGGGCCGGATGGACGTGGCCGAGCACCGGCGCCCCCAGGACGGGCGCGCCACCGCCGAGTTGGGCAAACGCAAGGTTGACTTACGACTGTCTACCGTACCGTCGCAGTTCGGCGAGGCGGTGGTGGTGCGGATTCTCGACAGCAAGACCCTGAAGGTGGACCTGGGCTCGCTGGGCTGGAACCCGAAGGCGCTGGGCGGCTTCTTCCACCTGGTCAGCCAGACGCAGGGGCTGATCCTCGTGGTCGGTCCGACGGGCAGCGGCAAGACCACCACGCTCTACGCCACGATCAACCGGCTCCGGGGTGAGCACACCTCGATCGTCACCATCGAGGATCCCATCGAGCACACCATCGCGGGCGTGCGCCAGGTGCAGGTCCACGAAGACGCCGGGATGACCTTCGCCAACATCGCCCGGTCGGTGCTGCGGCAGGACCCCAACGTGATGGTGATCGGCGAGATCAGGGACCCGGAGAGCGCCACCGCCGCCCTCGACGCCGCCACCACCGGCCACCTGGTGCTGTCGACCATGCACACCGGCAACAGCGTGGCCGCCGTCACCCGCCTCCGCGACCTCGACGTCCCCAACTACCTCGTCGGCCACGCCCTCCTCGGCATCGTGTCACAACGACTGCTCCGCAAGGTGTGCCCGGTCTGCTCCGTCGTGAGCGAACCAGCGCTCGAGGACTGGGAGCGGCTCGACATCGACCCCGAGCCCATGGGCGACAAGGCGCGGGTGGTGGGCCCCGGCTGTCCCACCTGCCAGTACGCCGGCTACAGCGGGCGTGTCGGCGTGTTCGAGGTCTTGCGGGTCGACGACTCCATGCGGGGCATGATGCTCCGCGGTGCCAACGAGGCCGACTTGTGGCGCGAGGCCCGGAGCCACGGATTCGTGACCATGCTCGACGACGCCTTCGACAAGGTGCGGGAAGGCCTCACCACCATGGAGGAGGTGTCGCGTGGCGTGCCGGTCGAGCCATGGCGGGAGCGCAAGAAGCGGATCCAGGTCGTCCCGCGGCACGTCACGCCGGTGGCGACGCCCATCACCGCCCCGTTGCCGCCCGCGGCGTCGACCATCGTCCCGGCCGACCCGCCGCCCATGACCCTGGCCGCTGTCCCCGCGGGCGCCACCGTGTCACCGCCCGCCCCCACCCCGGCACCCACCTCGGCGCCGGCGCGGCCGCTGCGTGCCCGCCCGCTGGTGCTGGCGGTCGACGACGCCGAGGAGATCCTCTCGCTGATCGGCGCCACTCTGGACGACGGCTACGACGTGATCTACGCGCACGACGGCATCGAGGCGATGGAGATGGTGGCCACCTATGCCCCCGACGCCCTGGCCCTCGACGTCATGATGCCGCGGATGTCGGGCTACGAGGTGTGCAAGCGGCTGAAGGAGGATCCCGCCACCGCCGAGATCCCCGTGCTCATCCTCAGCGCCCGCGGCGACAGCGCCCACATCAAGGAGGGCTTCCACGTGGG
>CAYHRZ010000244.1:6557-7870 GCA_964359125.1 uncultured Klebsiella sp.
GACGCCGGCGCGGACGACTACCTGCCCAAGCCCTTCGACCCCGAGGAGATGGAGTTGCGCATCCGGGCGCTCTTGCGTCGGGCCGGGAAGTTGAACCGCTAGATGAAGGGGAACGTCCCGCCGGTTCGCGGCGACCGGCTGGAGGGTCGCAACGTGGTTTTCGAGGCGCTGTCGCGACGGCGACGGCGAGTGCGCCGCCTGTGGCTCGACGGTGGGGCGCGTCTCGATCCCCGCCTCGTCGACATCCTGGACCTCGCTGCCGCGGCCGGTGCCACCGTGGAACGCGTGGAGCGGTCGGTGCTCGACCGGATGTCGCTCACCGGCGTGCACAACGGGGTGATTGCCGAGGGCGACCCGCTGCCGCAGCCGTCGGTGAAACAACTCCTGGACGAGGTCGCCGAGCCCTTCCTGGTGCTGGTCGACGAGGTGCAGTACGAACACAACCTCGGGGCGATCCTGCGCAGCGCGCTGGGCGCGGGGGTACACGCGGTGATTGTCCCCACCGAGCGGGGCAAGGGGCTCACCCCGGTGGTGCAGCGGGTGGCGATGGGCGGGGCCGAGGCGGTGCCGGTGATCCGCGAGGGGTTGTCGAGTGCGCTGGCGATGATCCAGCGCGCCGCCATCACGACGGTGGGCGCCGACATGGACGGCGTGCCGCCCTGGGAGATCGACCTTCGCGGCCCCGTGGCGCTGGTGCTGGGCGGCGAAGACAAGGGGCTGTCACCGGCGTTGCGCAAGCGATGCGACGTGGTGGCGGGCATCCCCCTGGCCGGGGGACTGCAGAGCCTCAACGTCAGCGTGTCGGCAGCCGTCTTGATGTTCGAGCGGGTGCGGCAGCGGGGGACGTCGACCGGGCGTTGACGGGGCGTTGACGTTGCCCGCACGCGGACTCGCGCCCGCCGCGGCATCGTGGGCGACGGAGGCTTGATGTTCGACACCATTGGACGGCGAGACGGCGGTTCCCGGGGACGCCGGGGGACGGCTTTGCTCCTGGCCGTACTTGCCACCTCGGGCACGCTCGCCACCCTGTCGCTGCTGCACGCGCCCTCGCAGCCGGTGTCCGAGGTGCCGGCCCCGTTCCCGCGGGCCTCGGAGCCGCTCGTACCCGTGGTGAAGTTCCCATCCGGCACCGCGACGCCGTCGAAAGCGGGCCGGGCCAGCCGCGCCGCCAGCACCCCCCGGGTTGCCGAGACCCAGGCACCTCCAGGTGCCCCGGTGGTCGACAACGTGCTCGCGGTCACGACGACGGCCGGGCCCGAGGCCCCGGGCGGCGGCGGCGAGGTCGGGGACGGCGAGGTCGGCGACGGCGGCAC
>CAYHRZ010000245.1:0-7864 GCA_964359125.1 uncultured Klebsiella sp.
CTGGGCCGAGAGGTCGCGCACCGTGGGACGGTGGCGCGCGGGGACGAGGGCATCGACCGACGCCAGCAGCGAGGGCCAGTCACGCAACAGGTAGAAGGTGAACAACGGCAACAACGAGAGCGACAGAAACGACAGCACGAAAGCCAGCCCGCTCTGCGCCGCACCGCCCACCCAGTCCTGGATGGAGGCCCGCACGTCGGGGGAAATCTTCTGGATCAACGCGGGCAGCGCCAGCCCGAGGTCGTGCAGGTCCAAGGGGACATCCACCCCGAGCCGGGCCTCCGCCTGGGCCACCAGGGGGCCCACGTTCTCGGCGACCCGTTGCAGGTAGGGCACCACGTTGGCGCCGAGTTCCGCCACCTGGTTCACCACCCGGGGGATGACGAAGAGCAGGGCCCCGAGCGTCGACACCAGGAGCCCCGCGCCCACGGCGATACAAGCATTTTGTCGCGACAGCCCACGCGCTTCCAGGCCCCGGACCGGGCCGTCGAGCAACCACGCGAAAACGGCCGCGGCGAAGAGCATCGAGATCACCGACCAGGTGAGGTAGAGCAGCCCCCCGAGCACCACCAGGCCCACCAGGGCCCAGCCAAAGTAGTTCCGGGGCGGCGCCGCCCGCGGCCGGCCCACGCGCAGCGCCACCGCGCCCTGCCCCACGTGGGTGGAGCGACGGATCACGGGTCCACCACCAGGACCACCGCCCCGCGGGCGAGGGCGTCGGTGGTAGCGGCGAGCTCGCGCAGCGCCGCCGCGTCGTCGGCGTCGAGCACCACGTCGACCGACGAAGACACGCCCTTGGCGCGGGCAAACACCGGGGCCATCCCCGCGCGCTTGCTCGCCGCGGGATCGGCGGCGTCGGCCACGTACACCACCGGGCCGCGCAGGCTGGCGGAGTAGGCGGTCATGTCGAGGATGCCGTAGAGGTGAGCCCCGCTCTCGTCGCGCACCTCGGGCGCCACCGCGGGACGCAGGTCCAGGCCGCGGGCGTCGATCACCAACCCCGTCGCCCCGCCCTGCGGTCGCGACACCTCCGCCGCGCCCGCCATCGTGACCAGTGCGGGCCGGAGCCAGGCCTGGAGGCCGAGCGCGGCGTCGAGCTCCACCCCACCGCTGGCGAGGTAGCGGGCCTCGTAGACTTCCCAGAGCGCGAGGTTCGCGTCCAGGCGGTCCGCGACGGCGTCGCCGCCGTCGACGATGGCGGCGGCCAGGCGGTCGCGGTCGATACGCACGTTGCGCGAGGCCTCGGCGAACCGGGGCCCAAGTTGTGCCCGGGCGTTGCCCTCGAGCGCCTCGACGTGGGTCATGGCCCCGGTGGTGGGGCGGCCGACCGACTTGGCGACGATGCGCATGCCCGTCCAGTCGATGTACCCGCCGCCCACCGGTTCGATCACCGCCTCGTACGCACACACTGTCGCGACAAAAATCAACATGAGTACCTCCTACGCATCCAGCACCAGCGCCTCGGCTCGTCCGAACAACGACCGCACGCCATCGACGAAACGCGGCGTGGCCTTGACTTGGAACCGCTGCCCTACCCGCAGCGTGGCTGCGTAGCCGTCGCCCTGGATCACCAGCTTCGTCCTACAGTCTCCCGGGTTCTCGGCCACGAGTTCACGCAGCCGATCGAGCACGTCTACGCTCAACTCGGTGGCCCGGGCGCGGATCTCCACCCGAGCGACGACGCGCTCCCGGAGGTCTTCCATCAACTCCATGCCCATCACCTGGACGCCTCGCGGCTTGCCCTCCCGCTGTTCCACCCGCCCGCGGACCGCCAGCGGCTTGCCGCTGTCGAGCACACTCGCCGAGCGGGCGAGCACGTCGGCGAAGAGCGTGCCGTCGATGGTGCCGTCGGTGTCTTCGAGGGTGACGAAGCACATGTTCTCGCCGTTCTTGTTCTTGATCACGCGCTTGCTGACGACGATCGCGCACAGGCCGATCGTACCCTCGCCTCGAGGATCGTTGTCGCGACGGAATGTGCGCTCCGGGATCGGCAACGTGGCCAACTCGGGCACGCGCTTGAAGCCGAGCCGCTCGATCTCGCCCGCGAAGGCCGCGACGGGGTGGCCGGTCAGGAAGAAGCCCAGCGCCTCCTTCTCGGCCTTCATCCGCTCGCCCACCGTCCACTCGCCCACACTCGGTAGGCGGAAGCTCGGCTTGGGCGTCGACTTTCCGCCAAACAGCGAGAACTGTCCGCTGGCCTTGCGCTCCTGCTCGGCCGCCGCGGCGGCCATCGCGTCTTCCAGGGCGGCGTGGAGTCGGGCCCGGGGTTCGCCGAAACCATCCATCGAACCCGACTTGATCAGCGACTCCCACACCTTCTTGTTCGCCTTCTTCGCGTCGACCCGGTGCAAGAGGTCGATGAAGTCGGTGAACGGGCCCGCCTCCCGGGCCTGCACCAGCGCCTCGACGGCGCCCTGCCCTACCCCCTTCACGGCGTGCAGCCCGAATCGAATGGCGTTGCGCCGCGAGCGGGGCACGTCGAAGGGGCCCATGCTCTGGTTCACGTCGGGAGGGAGCACCTCCACGCCGGCGCGGCGGCAATCCCCGACGTACACCAGCACCTTGTCGCTGTCGCCCGCGTCGATGCTCATCAAGGCGGCCATGTACTCGGCCCGGTGGTTGGCCTTGAGCCACGCCGTCTGGAAGGCGATGTAGCCGTAGGCCGCCGAGTGGCTCTTGTTGAAGCCGTACTCGGCGAACTTGGCGAGGAGGTCGAACAGGTCGCTCGCGCGCTGCGCGTCGTGACCCGCGGCGGTGGCCCCCTCCACGAACCGACTCTTCTGCTTCGCCATCTCCTCGGCGTTCTTCTTCCCCATCGCCCGCCGCAGGAGGTCGGCTTCGCCGAGGCTGTAGCCGGCGAGCACCTGCGCGCACTGCATCACCTGCTCCTGGTACACGATGGTGCCGTAGGTGCTCGACAGGATCGGCTGGAGCTCCGCGAAGGCGTACTCCACCGCCTTACGACCGTGCTTGCGGTCGATGAAGTCGTCGACCATGCCGCTCGACAGGGGCCCCGGCCGGTACAGCGCCACCAACGCCACGAGGTCCTCGAGCGTGTTGGGCCGCAGCCGCATCAAGAGCCCGCGCATGCCCTCGGACTCCACCTGGAACACGCCGAGGGCGTCGCCGCGCTGCAAGAGCGCCCATGTGGCGGGGTCGCTCTCGTCGAGTCGGGAGACGTCGATGGCCTCGCCGGTGTTGCGCTGGATCATCGCCACCGCGTCGCGCACCTGGTCCAGCGTCTTGAGGCCGAGGAAGTCGAACTTGATGAGACCGATGGTCTCCGCTGACTTCATGTCGAACTGGACGACGGGGCCGCCGTCGGGACCGTCGCGGTAGAGCGGGGTGAGTTCGACGAGCGGCCGGTCGGCGATCACCACCCCCGCCGCGTGCACGCCGGTCTGGCGGACGGCGCCTTCCACCGACTGCGCCAACTGCAAGACGCGCGCGGTCCGCGGCTCGGTGGCCTGCAACTGCCGCAGCTTGGGCTCCTCCTTGAGCGCCTCCTCGATGCTGATGTGCAGCCGGGTGGGCACGAGCTTGGTGATGCGGTCGGAGTCGTTGAACGACACGTCGCACACGCGCGCCACGTCCTTGAGGGCCGCCTTGGCTTGCAGCTTCCCGTAGGTGATGATCTGCGCCACCAGCGGCGCGCCGTACTTGTCCCGGACGTGCTGGATCACCTCCTCGCGACGGTCCTGGGCGAAGTCGACGTCGATGTCGGGCATCGTCACGCGGGCCGGGTTGAGAAAGCGCTCGAACAGGAGCGCAAAGCGCATGGGGTCGATGTCGGTGATGCGCATCGACCAGGCCACGATGCTGCCCGCCGCGCTGCCACGGCCGGGGCCCACGGGGATCCCCCTGTCCTTCGCCCAGTTGATGAACTCGGCCACGATCAACAAGTACGCCGCGAAGCCCATCTGGAGGATCATCCCCAGTTCCACCTCGCATCGCTCCCGGTAACGCTGGTGCTGGCCCCCCTCCACGAACCGCAGGCGCTGTTCCAGCCCCACCCGGGCATACCACCGGAAGTACCCGTCGAGTTGTCCCGCCCCCGCTGGCGCGGCGGCCGGCACGGGGAACTCCTGCGACGGCGGGAAGGCATCGAGGAAGTAGGCCCAGTTCCGCTCGGTGTCGGCGCCGACGTCGGGCGGCACCGACGCCGGGAAGTAGTAGATCCCGGTCGGGAACTTGAAGTGGCAGGACTCGGCGACCGTCGCCGTGCGCTCGATGGCGTCGAGGTCGCCGGGGAACAACTCCCGGAGCTCGGCCTCCGACTTGAAGAACTGCTGGTCGGTGAGCACCCGCGGACGGCGGGGATCCTGGAGCGAGGCGCCCATGGCGATGCTGCCCAGGAGGTCCAACTGCACGGCGTGCTGGGCCTCGAGGTAGCGCACCTGGTTGGTGACGACGTTCTGGAACCCGAGCTGTCGCGACAAGGCCCGCACGTGGTCGTTCACCAGCGCCTGGCCGTCGAGCCCGTGGTCCATCAACTCGCCAAACA
Source organism: uncultured Klebsiella sp. (assembly GCA_964359125.1). Classification (GTDB taxonomy): domain Bacteria; phylum Myxococcota_A; class UBA796; order UBA796; family SXON01; genus SXON01. Next base: position 4,505 of record CAYHRZ010000245.1, read on the forward strand.
CGTGGTCGGGGCCGAGCAGTTCCACGATCGACCGGGCGTGGGCCGGGTCCCCGTCGGCGCGGATGGCTCCGGAAAAACTGTTGCCCAGCAGGCACAACAGGCCCTCCCGGTGCGCGGCCAGCAGGTCCAGGTCGACGCGCGGGCGGTGGTAGATGCCGTCGAAGATGGCGCGCGTGAGCAACGCGCAGAGGTTGCGGTACCCGACCTCGTCGTGCACCAGGAGGACAACCGCGAACGCGCCGGACAACCCCCCCTCCCGGTGGCGGATGCCCCGGGGATCCACCCACAACTCGGCACCGAGCACCGGGTGGACCTTGCTCGCCTTGCACGCCTTGTAGTGTTCGACGGCGCCGTAGAGGTTGCCCGTGTCGGTGAGCGCCAGCGCCGACATGCCCCGCGCGGCCGCCGCCTCGGCCAGCGCCGTGGGCGAAGCCACGCCCGCGAGCACACTGAACTGCGAGTGGACGTGGAGGTGGGCGAAGGGCATGGGGCGGCGAGCGGGGCGGGTGCACCACGTATCCCCTCGCCCACCCTGTTTGTCCTCGCCCACCGGGGGGTGCATTTCACCCGCTGGGCGCGGATTCAGGGCCGCCGAACGCGGCACGGCGCTTGCTCTGGGAGCGAGGATGAACGACTGGCCCTTCCGCACCATCATCGAGCCGTTCCGGATCAAGGCCGTCGAGGCGATCCCCATCCTCGACCGGGCCAGCCGCGAAGCAGCGCTGCGCGAAGCGGGGCACAACCTGTTCAAACTGCCCGCCGACAAGGTGACGATCGACCTGCTCACCGACTCGGGCACCGGCGCCATGAGCGCCCGCCAGTGGTCCGCGCTGATGCTCGGTGACGAGAGCTACGCCGGCAGTCGCAGCTTCGCGAGGTTCGAGGACGTCGTCCGTCGCCTCACCGGCATGGAACACATCTTCCCGGTGCACCAGGGGCGCGCCGCCGAGCGCATCGTCGCCCGCACCGTGCTCGGGCCGGGGCGCGAGGTGCTCAACAACACACACTTCGACACCACCCGGGCCAACGTGGAGCAGTCGGGCGCCGTCGCGACCGACATCCCGGTCGCCGCCGCCCTGGACCCCGCCGACCGCTCGCCCTTCAAGGGTGACATGGACCTCGACGCCCTCGACCACGCGCTGGCCTCGCGTCGCGGGTCGGTGGCAATGGTGATGCTTACCCTGACGAACAACGCCGCCGGGGGACAGCCGGTCTCGATGGCCAACATCGAGGCCGTGAGTCAGCGCTGCCGTGCGACCGGCATCCCGTTCTGGCTCGACGCCGCCCGCTTCGCCGAGAACGCGTGGTTCATCCACGCCCGGGAGCAGGGCTGCGGCGACGTGCCCCTCCCAGCCGTCGCGCGGCGCATGTTCGACCTGGCGGACGGCTTCACCCTCTCCGCGAAGAAGGACGGCATCGCCCACACCGGGGGCGTGCTCGGCACGCGCGACCCCGCCTGGGCGGAGCGCTTCCGCAACGAGTTGATCCTCGGCGAGGGCTTCCCGACCTACGGCGGCCTGGCCGGGCGCGACCTCGAGTGCATCGCGGTGGGACTCGAGGAGGCCCTGGACCCGGAGTACCTGCGCTACCGGGCGCGCACCGTGGCGTACATGGCCGACAAACTCGAGCGCATCGGGGTGCCGGTAGTGCTGCCACCCGGTGGACACGCGGTGTTCATCGACGCCGGGCGCCTCTTGCCGCACGTGCCGCCCGCTGCTTTCCCGGGCCAAGCCGTGGCCTGCGCGCTGTACGAGGAAGGCGGCGTGCGGAGCGTGGAGATCGGCAGCCTCATGTTCCCCGGGGCTAGGCTGGAACTGGTGCGCCTCGCCCTACCCCGGCGCGTGTACACCCAGGCGCACGTGGACTACGTCGTGGAGGTGGCGGCGAGGACGCGCGACCGGGCCCCGCGCATGCTCGGCTACCGGTTGGTCGACGCCCCACCGTTCCTGCGGCACTTCAGCGCCACCCTCGCGCCACTCGACTAACGACGACCTTTTTTTGGTCGCCTCGCTTCTTGCCGGGGCCATAGGGGGGCGGCGTGAGTCCCCGCGCCCGCCGCCTCGTCGTTGCCACGCTGCTCGCGCTGCTGGCGTTCGCACGGCTCTTGCCCGATCCGGGGTCGCGGGTGGTGGGCATCCCCGAGGGGGAACTCCGCCAGCACCTCTGGGTGGCGTGGATGGTGTCGGAGTCCCTGCTCGGCGGGCAGCTACCCCTGCACACGACCCTCGCCGGTTTCCCGGGCGGCATCACACTTTTCCCGCTGGACCCTGCCCTCCAGGTGCTGGTCGCCCTGCTCCGGCCCGGCTTGGAGATCGTGGGCGCCTTCAACGCCGCCACCTTCGCCGCCTTCGTCCTATTGCTCTACGGCGCCCAGAAGGTGGCCTCGTCCCTCGGGGCGAGCGCGGGGGGGGAAGGGGTGGCGGCGCTCCTGGTGGGCACCGCGCCGCCGCTCCTGGGCGCCTGGGTCGACACGGTCACCGAGGCCATGGGCGCAGGCTGGTGGTTGCTGCTGGCCGCGGAGTTGCTCTCGCCCACGCCCCGCCCGCTGCGCGTGTGGGTCTACTCGGCGGGCCTCTTGCTCTCGGGCCCCTACCTACCCCACGCCACCGCGCCGTTCTTCGCCGTCCTGGCCCTCCGGCGCAGGCTGGGCTGGAAGGTGATCGTCGGCACCTTGGCCGTCGCCGCGGCGGTCGGGGCGGGTCTTTACCTCGCCGAGGGCGGCAGCGACGGTATCCTCGGCGAGCGAAGCCGGATGGCGCCCGGTGACTACCCGCCTCGGAGCGCGCCCCTCGGCACGCTCGCGCCCCCGCCGTTGCCCGACGTGGGCGTCGTCCGCCACCTCGCCCACTACCTGCCCGGCCCGGAGACCGGCCCGCGGCGGTGGGTGCCCTGGTCGCTCGTGGCACTGGCCGCCCTCGCCCTGCGCGACGCCACCGCCCGGTGGTTGGGCCTGGCCGCGGGTGCGTACGCCGCCCTGGCCCTGGGCAGCGTCCAGGGCGCGGCCTGGGGCCCCTTTGGACCCGGCACGCCGACCCCGATGGACCTCTTCTACCGGTACTACCCGGGCGGGCACCTGGCCTGGAAGCCCGCGCAGTACGCGGTACCCGCCTACCTGCTGCTCGTGGCTGCCGCGGCCCGCGCACCGGGCCGGTGGTGGGTCGCGCTCGGCCTGGCTTCCGTCCTGGAGTGCCAACTCCGCGGCCCGACACCCCTTCCGCTCCCGGCCTCGTCGCTCCAACCCTGGAGCGCTTGGAAGGCTCTGGCCGAGGGTGCGCCCACCAGCGGTGTCGTCGAGTTTCCCTGTCGCGACCGGTGGCTGTCGAGCGACGTGCCACCCCTGGGCGACAGCCTGCTCGGACC
>CAYHRZ010000246.1:0-7848 GCA_964359125.1 uncultured Klebsiella sp.
CACCGAACCCACCAGCACCGCGCCCAACACAGCGTTGCCCAGGGGGTGACTCCACGCCATCGCCCCGCTGCGACCGTCGGCGCGGTCCAGCCGGAAACGGAAGGCGACGGGAAGGCCGCAAATGATCGCCATCCAGAGCTGCCAAGGCCACGCGGCGGTCATGCCGGTGAGCACCGTGTCGGGCCGAAAGATTGCGACGGCGAACAGCACGTAGGGCACGAAGGACGACACCGCCAAGAAGAGGAAGGCGCCCAGCGCGAGGTGCGGCCGCCGACCCATTCCCTCGTAGAAATTCTTCGTGTATCCGTGGAAGATCTCGGCCAGCGACCGGTAGAGGCGCACCCGGAAGGCCCATGGCGCGGCGTAGAGCCCGAGCGACCAGCCGCGCTGCTTGAGCGATTGCGCGAAGCGGACGTCGTCCAGCACCTCGGCGCGAACGGCGGCGTGGCCCCCGATGGCGTCGTAGGCCGCGCGGTCGACCAACATGAACTGCCCGTTGGCGAACGCCTCCTTGCGACCGGGCGCATTCACCGCGTCGAGATCGGTGGCGCCCCGGACAAACCAGCCGATCACCGGAATCACCACCCGCTCCCAGAAGCTCGCCAACTCCCAGGTGCCGAACAGGCTCAAGAGGCCCAGGTGACGAGACAGGACGACCGCTGCGGCCCGGCGTGCGGCGCTGGCGTCGAGGGTGACGTCGGCGTCGATGAAGAGCAGGTGCTTGCCGCGAGCCTCGGCGGCCGCGCGGGCGCACGCCCAGGGTTTTCCCGCCCAGCCTGCCGCCGGCGGGAGCCCTACCACCACGCGCAGCCGCGGGTCGGCGCCCCCGGCCAGGATCGCCTTCTCCGGGGTGCCATCCGTTGAGCAGTCGTCGACGACGATCACCTCGAAGTCCGGGTGGTCCGACGCCAACGCGGCGCGGACGCAGCGGGCGATGTTGGCGGCCTCGTCGCGAGCGGGAATGCAGATACTCAGGGCCGGGAGCGGCGACGACGGCGCGTCGGGAAGGGCGTGCTTGCGGTGCCACGCCCCGACCCCCGCGAGGAATGCCGTCCACAGGGCGGTGAGCATGGCGAGGTAGCCGCCCAGCAGCACCTCGGAGAAGGCAGGGTCGCCCCACCTCATTCGAGGGGCTCCAGGCCACCGTCGACGACCCGGCTGCGGTGGCACCCGTCGGGCACCTCCACCCGGTAGAGCACGCCCCGCGGGTCCGGCAGGACGGTGAGCCCCGGGGGGATGGCGCGGCCCGCGGCCACCCGGACGCCCTGCCCCACCATCGCACCCGGTCCCACGCACACGCCGATCATGCCGTGCGGGGCCTCGACCAGCCGGCCGCCGCGCCGCACGCGCACCGGCGCACCCAGCGACTGGTCGAAGAGCACGGCGCCCTGCCGCACCTGCGCGCCTCGCCCGACCACGCCCAACTGCACCACACCCGCGTGGGCCGCCTCGTGCTCGACGACGCTGAACTTGGCCATCGCCTGCCGCTGTATCCGGGCACCCGCCCCCAGTACGCAGCCTTCCACCATGGCGAGTTCCTCCACCACCGCGCCGGGGCCCAGGACAGAGCCGCGGACGACGGCGCCGGCGCCCACCCGGGCACCCGGCGAGAGGAGCGAGAACTCCACGGTTGCCGCGGGGTGCACGTGGGCACCGGACCGTGCGACGAGGGCGCCCGCCAGCGACTCCGGCTTCAGGCTCAGGCGGGTGGCGACGGCCCAGCCCAGGGCCCACGGGGTGGCCACACGCGACCACAAGAACGGACCCAGCGCCAGGAGGTTGGCCCACAGCAGGTCGGACCAGTGCTCCACGCTGAACACCCAGGCGTCGGCCACCCGCAGCGGCACCCCGGCCACCGCCCCAAGCTCACGCTCGCGCGCGTCGAACTCCCGGACCTCCGTCACCTGCTCGGGATCGATCTCCCCGGCGCCAGCAAATAATGATCCTGTCGCGACTGTACCTGTCGGTCGACACCGGACCCAGCCCGCCGCGGGCGCCAGGGTCCGGGCGGCCACAGCGGCGCCCGCGCTGAAAATGACGCCCGGCGGCGCCAGCACCCCCGGCGCGGCGCGGAAGTCACCCGCCACGGAGTCGAGGAAGGTCCTCTCGGACAGGGGCCCGAGGCCCTCCACCACCACGTCCTGCCCGCTCATGCCGAGAAGGCTACCAGAAGGCATACACGCGCATCGACGATGACTCGTGGATCGGCGTGAGCGCCGCCTTGATGGCGCGGACGGCGGCCGTGTGCAGGTCGTCGTCGAAGGCACGGGCGTCGACGTGGACCACCAGGTAACGGACGTCGGCCTCGCGCGCCGCGCTCGTGAGGGCGGCGGCGAGGTCGTCGGCCGGGGCGTTGGCCTTGGCCATCGCTACCTTCCAGACTCGACGTGATGCGTTGTTATTCGGAAAGTTGAGCGTGCCGGTGACCGGCTTGGCGTGGACCGTTTGCTCCCAGAGGTAGGCGCGCGCGCCCACCACCGGGAAGTTCATCACCGCGCCGTCCGGCGCTGCGGCGAGGGCGTGGATCCCCTCCGGCACGGTGGCGTCGAAGTGTCGCGGGAGGTCCGCCGCCGGCGACCAGAGCCGGAGTTCGAGCAAAGCGAGCACCGGGATGGCCGCAGACACCGCGCCCGACGCGAAGGCACGGGCGGCGGTCACCGCGACCACGAGCACGGCGAGTTGGGCCAGTCGCCACAACAGCGACAGCGAGGAGAGCCCAGGGAAGCTCTCGACGAGCAAGTACGGCAACGGGACGGCACGGCGCCCCGAGAGGATCACCGGCGCGCCGTTCTCGACCAGCACCGGCCCCATCGAAAGGAGCAGGGCCAGCACCCCGCCCACCCAGAGGGCCCAGGGGCCCTGGCCGCGGCGCAGCGAGAGGAATGCCGCCGCGAGGCCAACGAAGCCCAGGTAGGCGCAGTGCACGAGGTCCTCGCCGTACCGGGAGAGCTCGCGAAAGTCGGGCGAGCGGAAATTGCCCGGGTGAAAAAACATCTCAGGATCGGCAGGGCCGATCGTCCGCCGGATCGTCATCAACTCGCGCGCGGTCTTGATGCCCACCACGTTGTCGCCGGCCGTGGAGGCCGAGACGGCGACGTAGGCCGGGAGCGCCGCGAAGCACAGCCCGAGGACACCGAGAAGCAATAGCCGCCTGCGAAATCCGGCAGTGGCGCCGGGGACGCCGACGGCGACGAGGCAGCCGAGCAACAAGTACAAGTCGACGCCGGTGTACGCGTGCGCGGTCGACGCAACCCCGAGCACGAGGGCGGCCGGCCACACCGGACCACCCCCCGCCACCACCACCGCGGCGAGCGCGGCAACCGGCAACAGCGCCGTCCCCAGGACGGCCTCGCTGGCGCCATTCTGGACGTGGGCGAGCGTCATGGCGGAGGCGACGTACAGCACACCCCCCACCACGCCGTGGCCGCCGAGGCGCCGCGCGAGGGCGTGGGCCGCAAGCCCCGCCACCGCCAAGTGGAGGATGCACAGCGCCGTCCACGCCCGGGCGGCGCCACCGAGGAGGACGAGCGGCAGGCCCAACAGCCCATCGACCGGGTCCGCTGGCCACAGGCTGCCCCCGCGAGGGTGGTCGAGGAGGCCGTCGACGGTGCCGGGCATGACGCCCGTCGAAAAGGAGCGCGCCACGTACCAGAGCGTCCACAAGCTGTCAGCCGTGTCGGTGCGTGCGCCGCCCGGCACGGCGCCCACCGGGTCCATCGCCGCCGGCCACGTCAGGGCGACCGCCAGCCCCACGTAGAACAGGCTCCAGGTCAAACAAGCGCGGAACGACACGGGCCCTCGTCCCCCGCGCGCGCCCGGAAGTCAAGGCGTGGCGCACCGGGGCGGCCCGAGGGTTGTCCCCTCGACTTGTGGATAACCCTGGGGGAAACCTCGGGTGCGGCAGGGGATCGCACACGGTTGAACGCGGATAGTTTACGTTGTGCTCAATATTTGAGCACGAGGTAACGCTAGTAATTTCAGTACGTTGGGAGAGTTGTGGTCCCAACCACCGCGACCCCGGAGTTTTCCACAACTGTGGACAACGGGACCCGGTGCGGCGCGTTCGGCGAGGGGCGGATACGTCGCCGACCCCCAACCCGGAGAAATCATGTTCATCGTCGCTAGCAGCATTGTCCTCGGCCTCGCGGCCTGCCCCAAGGAAGAGCCACAGCAGACGGGCATCGTCGCCCAGGACGGCGGCATCACCTCGGAAACCGAGCTCCCGGACGACAAGGACACCCGCAAGTTCGCGGATCACCTGGTCCGCAACCCGATCGTCAACTTCAAGCCCTCCGACGCCAACAGCGGCGCCGAGATCACCTGGAAGGTGCTGAAGTTCGGCCCGAAGAACCACTTCGACGCCACCGCGCAGCTCGCGGCAGGCGGCGAGGTGATCTCCTGCGAGGAGGCCGGTCGTTGGTCGGCGGAGAAGGCCGAGAGCGGCAACAAGGGCACCATCCTGCTCGACACCAACAAGAGCAGCTGCCCCGGCCGGTCCGGCAACGATCAGTACCGCCTGGTGATCGACATCCAGGGCGACGCCTACCAAATCGTCATCCGCTAGTCGGGCCCGGCCGCCGGCGCGCGGCGGCGGCCAAGCAAGCCCGCGGTCGCCACCAGGAAGCACGCTATGCCTCCGTCCCCGGGCACGCTGCACCCGCAGCCGCTGGGCGCGGCGGCGGCATCGGCGGCGGTGTCGGTGGTGCCCGAAGTGTCCGCTGGCGCCGCGGAGTCAACGGGGGACCCGGTGTCATTGGGGGCCCCCGTGTCGCCGGTGTCGGTCGGAGGCGGCCAGGGATCGGGGCAACTGCGACCACGGCGGTGGGACTCGGTACCGGCCTCGGCCAACCCCACGCCCTTGAGTCCGGTGAGGTCGTCGGTCCGGGAGTACCAGAGGCGCCAGGCGTCGACGCCCACCGGCAGGACGTCCCAGTGGTTGATGCCGTTGCTGTCGAGCGCGGCAACGACCACCGGCTGTTCGATGCTCCACGCGATCGCGTCGTCGCTCCCGCCGATTGCCAGTGTCCTCGCCCCCGAGGTGCTGTCGCCCCCGAGAGTGAGGTTGAAACGGGGGCTGGCCTCGTCCGCGCAGCCTAGCGACGGGCCGAAAACCCAGGTGGACGCCCAGTCTCCGAGGGTGGAGTTGTCGACCACGGGGTCGGGGTGCAGCGTCCAGGCACCACCGCCGGCGGGCGCGGTCGCCAACCGCAGGTGGGGAAGCTGCGAGTACAGCACGTAGACCGTGCCGTCGACAATGACGGCGCTGGCGAGGCCGATGCCGTTGGCCTCCGGGGGGACGGCCGGCGCGTCGTCGACCACCCAGTCGATGCCGTCGGGGCTGGTGGCGTGCAGGATGCCAGCCGGCTCGTTCCGCCCTTTGCCCTCGTCGGTGGTGCCGCCCGTGAACAGCAGGTGCCAAGTGGTGCCGTCGTAGGCCAAGGCAGGCTGCGTGGCGGCGCAGCGGTAGGTACCGGACTCGTCGGCGTGATCGGGTTCCAGGACGAAGCTGTCGTCGATGGTCCACGTCGACCCGTCGGGCGACGTGGCCCGGCCCAGCCGGTAGTAGCTGTAACAGTCGTCGGGCACGTCGGCGCTCGCCGCGGGCGACTCGAAGAACATCACGTAGAGCCCGGCCGCACCGTCCCACTCCACGGCGGGGGCGTTCACCCCGCCCGCGAAGGGGCCCGAACCGGGCGCCGAGAGTACCGGGCCATGATCGGTGTACGTGGGGGCGGCCAGCGCGAGGGCGGCGAGCAGGATCATTCAGGACTCCCAGCGCATCATGTACCCGCGATCACCGCCTCGGCCACCGTGAAGCCGTCGTGGGCCGCGGAGATGATGCCTCCGCCCCACCCCGCGCCTTCGCCCGCCGGCACCAGCCCCGGCAAGGTGGGCGAGTGGAAGTCGGGACCACGCAGGAAGCGTACCGGAGACGTGGTGCGGGTCTCGGGAGCCAGGAGCACGCCCTCGTTGCTGGCGAATCCCGGGATCTTGGCGTCGAACACCAGCAGCGCATGCTTGATGCTGGCCACCACCGGCGCGGGCAGCAGGCGGTCCAATTCCACGGAGACCACCCCGAAAGGGAATGATGTACGCTGGATCTCCGGCGACAGGCGCCCGGCCAGGAAGTCGCCCACCCGCTGGGCTGGGGCCGCGTACCCGCCGGAAAGAACGAAGGCCGCGCGCTCGATGCGGGCCTGGTAGCGCTGCCCCGCGAGCGGGTCGGCGGCACCGTAGTCGGCCACGGGAACCTGTGCGATCACGGCGCTGTTGGCCCAGGAGGAGGCGCGCGAGGCGAAACTCATGCCGTTGACGACGACGGTGCCTGGCTCGTGCTGCGCCGGCACCACCATCCCCCCCGGGCACATGCAGAAGGTGTAGGCGGCCCGGCCACCCGCTGGGTTGTGGGCCAGCCGGTAGGACGAGGCCGGGAGCGAGCCCCGCCCCGAGGGGTAGAGGGCGCCGTCGACCATCGCCTGGGGGTGCTCCACCCGCGCGCCGACGGCCATGGGCCGCGCCTCGGCGGCGGCGCCGGCCCCGAGCATCATGGCGATGGTGTCGCGGGCCGAGTGGCCTGCCGCCACGATGACCGGGCCGCCGAGGATCTCCTCCCCGCTCGCCAGACGGACGCCGACGCAGCGACCCGCCTGGACGAGGAGATCCGCCACGCGCGCCCCGAACCGCACCTCGCCGCCGCCCGCCAAGAGCCGCTGCCGCAGGACCGGGAGGATCTTCCGGAGCCGGTCGGTGCCGATGTGGGCGTACGACGCCTCCAAGATGGAGCTGTCGGCACCCGCTTCGACCAGCGCCCGAAATATCCAACCCAGGTCGCCGTCCCGGCGCCGGGTGTACACCTTGCCGTCGCTGAACGTGCCCGCGCCGCCCTCGCCGAAGAGCAGGTTGGACTCTGGGTCGAGGTCCCCGTGGCGCCAGAAACGGCTCACACGCTTGACCCGGACATCGGTGGCCTCGCCTCGCTCCAACAGCAGCACGGGCGCGCCGGCTTCCACGAGGCGGAGCGCGGCGAAGAGCCCCGCTGGACCGGCGCCGACCACGATCGGGCGGCTGTTCCAGACCCGCCGATGCGCAGGAAGTTCACCGGTCCGGCGCTGCTCGTCGCGCGCCGTCCACCGCCGGACACCGGGGAAGTTCCGGGCCAGCACCGCGTCCTCGTCGACCACCTCCACGCGCAGGTTGCCGCGCCAGGTGGGAACGCGGGCGCGGGCGTCGAGCGCGCGGCGCACCACGACGGCGTCGATCACCGCGAGGCCCGCCAGGGCCGCCTCGGCCACGAGCTTCGGCGGTCGGTCGTCGATCACGACGTTTTGGAGGAGCAGCGCCAAGGCACGGCGTGCCTATCCGGGGAGGGGTCAAGGCGTGCCCCGCCGCGGGTGGACGGGTTATCGCGCGGCCAAAGATGGAGTCGCCGTGGCCCTTCGAGTAGCAATCAACGGATTTGGTCGCATTGGTCGTTGTGTTTTTCGTAGCGCTTGGGGCGACTCCGAGGTGGAGATCGTCCATATCAACGACCTCACGAGCCCCTTCCAACTGGCGCACCTGCTCAAGCACGACAGCGTGCACGGCAACTGGTCGGTGCCGGTGTCGAGCAGCGAGGGCGGCATCGTCGTCGACGGGCGCGAGATCAAGGTCAGCGCGGAGAAGGAACCGCAGAAACTGCCGTGGAAGGAACTTGGCATCGACGTGGTGCTCGAGTGCACCGGGGCGTTCACCAAGCGCGAGAAGGCGGCTTGGCACCTCGACGCCGGCGCGGGGCGGGTGATCATCTCCGCGCCGGCCGAAGGCGAGGACATCACGGTCTGTCTGGGGGTGAACGACGACCAACTAGAC
>CAYHRZ010000247.1:0-7809 GCA_964359125.1 uncultured Klebsiella sp.
CGGCATCAACGCGATCCGGATCTTCAAGGACCGCGGCATCCGCGTCTGGGGCGCACGTACGCTCGGCACGATGTCCGACCCCTCGTGGAAGTACATCAACGTCCGGCGGCTCTTCATCATGGTCGAGCAGTCGATCATGGTGGGCAGCCAGTGGGCGGTGTTCGAGCCCAACGACCACACCCTGTGGAAGAAGCTCACCCGCGACCTCCGCGCGTACCTGTTGCGCGTCTGGCGCTCGGGCGCTCTTTTCGGTCAAACCCCCGAAGAGGCGTTCTACGTCAAGTGCGACGACGAGACCAACCCGCGCTACCTCATCGACGCGGGCCAGGTGAACGTGCAGATCGGCATCTGCCCCGTGAAGCCCGCGGAGTTCGTGATCTTCAGCATCGGCCAGTGGGACGGTGGCGCCCTCATCGAGGAGTAGCCCCGCCCGTCAAAACCCTGGGCGTCCCCGTCGCGAGGCGGGGACGCCCATCACCCTTCCGGAGTAGCGCTTGGCTTCCGACTTCAAGACCGAGTACGAGTTCATCTTGCCGCGCGGCTACGTCGACAAAGACGGCGTGCTCCACCGCGAGGGCGTGATGCGCCTCGCCAACGCCAAGGACGAGATCGTCCCCCTCACCGACATGCGCGTGCAGAAAAACCGCGCCTACCTGATCATCGTGCTGCTCAGCCGGGTCATCCCACGGCTGGGCTCGCTCACCGACATCAACACCGGTGTCATCGAGAACCTCTTCGCGGGCGACCTGCGTTTCCTCGAAGAGATGTACAACCGGATCAACGAAGACGAGGCGACGATCACCGTCACCTGTCCCGAGTGCGGGGCGAAGTTCGAGAAGGAGTTCGGCCGCCTGGGGGAATCGTAAGCTACCCCTTGGAGAGTATCTTCAAGGAGGTAGCATTCATCGCGTACCACTTTCACTGGTCCCGCGACGCCATGTTCGAGATGTCTCACAAGGAGAGGCACAACTGGGTCAAGGAGATCTCGGCCATCAACGAGAAGATCAACGCGCCGCGGTAGCCCGGGCGCGTAGAGGGTAGCCTACCAGCGCATGCGGCCCGGCCTCATCATCCAGCACGGTTCCTTGCCCCAGCGGGCCACGGGGATCGTCCGCTGCGACATCGGGGCAGCCATCGGCTTCGTGGCGCGCGAGCAGTGGCCGGAGGGGGCCACGCTCGGCGACTTCCTCGAGATCAAGATCCGGCGGCTCGAGGAGCTCACGAACCACCCCCAGCGCGGCTTCGTCGAGCCCTCGGTGCGCCGCGCCGCGCGGAGCTTCTTCGAGAACGGCGGCGACACCCTCTACGTCTACGCGGTGTGCATCGACGACCCCTCGGTGTTGGTGGGTGGCGGCTTGGCCGAGGGACCCTTGCTGCCGCTGTTCGAGCGCCTGCGCAACGAGGACGAGATCGCGCTGCTCTGCGTCCCGCCGCTGGCCTACATGAAGTGCGAAGTGAGTCGTCAGGGCGCCGTCCGGTGGCACGGGGAAACCCTCGCCGACGAGTTGCTCGCGCACTGCCGGCAGATGAACAACCGCTTCCTCGTGCTCGACGCTCCTCGCGGGCTCCACGGGGAGCTGCTCACGCGCTGGTTCGAGACCTTCCGGCGTCGCGACCCGCTCACCCGGGCGTTCGGCGCCGTCTACTACCCGTGGCTGATGCAGGGCGACGAGGTCTTCGCCCCCTCCGGGGCGATCATGGGCACCTTCTCACGCATCGAGTTGGAACACGCACCGATGGGCGTGGGCTGGCCGCCGGCCAACACCGAGATCCGCGGCGCCACCCACACCGACATCGAGATCGACTGGGCCGAGGCTGGAAACGTGGGCGACGTGGGCATCAACCCCCTGGTGGTGCAGCCCGGGCGCGGGGTGGTGATCTGGGGGGCGCGCACCATGTCGATGGATCCTTCTTGGGTCCACATCAACAGCCGCCGCGTCGTGAGCATGGTGACGGAGCAACTGCGCCGCGACAACGAGTGGGCCGTATTTGAACCTAACGATACGTCGCTCTGGAAGGTGATCGAGCGCGACGTGATGGTGCGGCTCGAGCAATTTTGGTCCGCAGGATTGTTGTCGGGGGCTCGCGCTCGCGAAGAATATTCGGTAGAATGCAATCGCGCGACCAACCCGCCCGCCGTCCGCGACCGGGGTGAGCTGCACGTTTCCGTGCAGATCAAGCCGGTAGGGACGACGGAACGGATCCTCATCGACCTGCGCCTCGGTTCGACCGGGGGGTAGCCGCTGGGGCTCCCGGGTTTTCCCCGTGCGCTCAGACCTCGGAGACCCCATGGCAGACTGGAAAGGACGCGGGAAGGGACGGAGCGACGGGCAGTCCACGCCGAGCATTCGCGGCGGCGCGGGCATGGGCGGCGGGCGGCCCGGCAGCCAGCCCAGCCTCAGCATCTCCGGTGGAAAGGGCCGCGGTGGCGGCAACGCCAGCCCCAACGTCATCCCCACCATCACCGGCGGCAAGGGGCGCGGCGGCGGCAATGCCAGTCCGAACGTCATCCCCACCATCACCGGTGGCGCCGGCAAGGGCGGCGGCAACGCCAGCCCCAACGTCCTGCCCACCATCACGGGCGGGATTGGTCGGGGGCAGGGGCGCGACAGCAAGCAGCCCTCGCTGGGCGCCAAGGTGGAGTACGGCGGCGTCTCCCTGAACTACAGCCTGAAGTCCTCCGCTTCCACCAGCTCGGCGCGCGGCGAGACCAGCATCGGCACCGCCACCGGCCCCGAAGTGAGCCCGCGGGTGGCCGACCCAGAGGGGAACTTCATCTTCGCGCTGGAGATCGAGAAGATCGAGGTGGCCCAGTTCAAGGAGGCCAGCGGCCTCAAGACCTCGACGCAGGTGTTCGAGCTCGAAGAAGGCGGGCAGAACCACCGGGTCCACAAGCTCCCCGGCCAGTCCCGGTGGGACAACATCGTGCTGCGCTATGGCGTCAGCAAAGACACCACGCTCTTGTCGTGGCGAAACGAGATCCTGGGCGACGAGTTCGGCAAGCGCCGAAACGGGTCGATCGTGATGAAAACCACCCGCGGCGAGGAAGTGCGCCGCTACAACTTCATCCAGGGCTGGCCCGTGGCGTGGGAGGGTCCCTCCTTCAACGCCGACGCCGCCGAACTGGCCGTCGAGATGATCGAGATTGCGCACGCTGGCGTGCAGGTCACCTGAGTCGGAGGGCCAGATGAGCGAGCAAGAACGTCGGGTACCGGGCGAGCGCCTGGTGGAGCGGATGGAGCGGCGCACGCGTCGGCGCCCCCGGCTCGGCATGTCGCCCGCGTTCTACAGCCGCCTGGGCCTCGAGGATCCCTGGGCAATCGAAGGTGCCGACTGCGAGGCCCCCGTCGGGGGCGACGGGATGGTTTTTGTCTCGGCCGCGCCGTACTACGCGATGCTGCAGAAGCTCGCGACCGCCCGTCGGCGTCGTGAGCGTCGGATGCAGCGGTTCCTCGAACGCCGATCGGGGACCAAGCTGCGCGCGGCGGGCCGGGCGTGGCCCGGTGAGGCGCTGGCCGCCGGGCGCCTGCCCTTGCCGAAGGTCGCTGCGCTGTCGGCGTCCGACATGCAGTTGCCCGCCGCCGCCGCGGCAATGTCGACCCCTGCCGCCGAGTCGCTGCCTGCGGCCGAAGGTCGCACCGAGCGCTCCGGCTGGGGTCGCCCGGCGCGGGTAGCACCGCAAGCTTGGCTCGACTCGCCCTACGCCCCGGCGCGCGTGGCGCGCACGCCCGGCGCCCGCCCGATGGAGCGGGTGGGCGAGCGGCTGGTCAGCGCCCGCCGGGCTGAAGCCGACGCTGGGCTCGAGGCCAGCCTGCCGCGGTCGACCGCCCGCCAGGTGGCGCGGGCGCGCCGAGCCATTGAGATTGAAGAGGCCGCGCCGGTCGAGCTCTCCGGGGCTCAAGTGGTGCGGGTGGTGCGTAGGGCGAAGGTCGCCCGGCCCGTGGTGCGAATCGTCGAGGAGGAAATCGCGCCTCCCACGTCGCCACGGCCGGCGCAGATCGCGACTACGCGCATGGTGGACGGAGCCAGCCGCGGGCTGCGTCCCCTTGCGCTGCGGTCCCCCGCGATGGCGGTGGCGACGGCAGACCTCGCGCACGCGGCGGACGTGGACCGTGCAACCGCGCTGGCGCTGGCTGCCCCCGAGAGGGGGGAGTCGATGCGTCCGGCCGCGGCCCGGCGGATCCCGCTGTCCCAGCGAGCTTCCGCTCGCGGCGACGGCGGGCGCCCGGGTGGGCAGGCGGAGGCGCCGCTGTCGGCGTCGCCCGTCTCGTCCTCGCGCACGGCCACCGCCCGTCCCGTGGCGGCCTCCCCGGTTGCCCGCGCCTCGGCGCGCGACGGGGGTGCCGGCGGCGCAGCAGCTTCTCCCACCCTCCGCGCCCCAGTCGCCCGCCTCGCAGCCTCCGCTGCCGCAGTGGCGCGCTTGTCGCACGCGCAGGCCCCCTCCCTCGCCCGCCCGCTCGATACCACGACGGCCCGCGACGACAGCGAGGCGACGTCCGACCCTGCCGGGACGGCCGCGTCGCCGCGCCGACGCGCGCCCGCCACCTCGCTGGCCGCGCGCCGCGACGAAGTCGGCCAGCCGACTGCCAGCCTCGTCCCACGCCCGGTCGCCCACGCGCGCCGGGTCGCCTCCCCCGCCGCGGCGCACCCGCCGGGCGACGCGCCCGCCGGCGCAACCGGCCTGCCGAACTCCGCCCCGGTCGCTTCACCCGGGGCGCGCTTCGTGCCCGCTCGCCTCGCTCGGGCCATGCGCACCGCCGCGTCGGCACCCCACGCGGTGCCGGTGGCCCCGCCGGCGAGCGCGGCCGTCCAGGACGCTGCACCGGTCGACGCCGGCCGCCGCGACCGGCCCGCAGGTGGCCCAGAGCCCACGCCGAGCCGCCGCCCCGACGCGGTGACCCCCGTCGCGTCGAGTGCCACCGTCGTGCGCTCCGAGACCACGCCGCCGGGCGACCGCCCGCTGCGCGCCGCCCGCGAGGCCGTCACGCTCGAGGCCACGGCGCCGCGATCCCCGCGCACCGCCAGCACGCCCGCTCCCGGTGCCGTCGAGCGCCGTGCTTCGGTCTCGCTCACACCCAGCACGACCTGGGCTGCCGCGCGCATCGCCACGCCCACGGTCGGCGCGGCGCCCGCGCAGGCGCGCTCCATCGTGCCGCGCGCCGTCGTCCCCGCGCACCTCGCCCGCCACACAGCGGCCGACGCGCCCACCGCCACGGCAGTCGAGGCAGGAGGCCGGGTGTCGCCCGCCCGGAGTGTTGCCGGTGCTTCACGTGCCCACGCGGGTGCGGAACCCCCGGTGGTGGCTGCCTCCCGGAGCCTGGACGCGCCGCCGTCGACGGGGACCAGCGTCCCGCGCGGTTCGCACACCCCCGCCATGACGCCCGTTCGCCCCGCGACCCCCGTCACGGTGCCCCGCGCCCAGGCCGCGAGCCCAGCGGACCGCGCGGAGCGCCGCGAGGCGGTACCGGCGCCGGCCCCCCGACCCGCTCGCCGCGAGCGTCCGGCCCCGGTGGCGGCCGCCGCGAGCCGCGCCGACCACGTGGCGCGCGCGCTGGCCGACGCCACGTTGGCGCTAGACGCCCCCGCGGCCCCCGGCGCCGTGCGCCGCAGCGGCCCGCTTTCGTGGGCCCAGCCCCGGGCGTCCAGCCCCATGGTGGCGAGTTTCTCCACCCCGTCGAGCCCCACGGCGCGGGCGGGCCGGGGCGCGAGCCGCCCGGCGGCGGCCGCCAGCGCGCGGCACGACACGCCGGCGGCGGTGTTGCCGCTCGGCACCGCCGCTACTCGACCGATCATCGAGGAGCTGGCAGCGCGCGGGTTGTTGGCCAACACCTACAGTCCGAGCACGCCGGTCCGGACCCCCGATGGGCGGTACGTGTCGGCCCGGGTGGCCGAGGCCTTGCCCGGCCTGGCGGTACTTCCCTCCGTCACTGGCCCGGTGGCCGTGGCCGCCACGCCCGTGCAGCGCGCGCCGGGGTTCCGTACCCCCGAGGTCCGGTTCGTGGGCGCGCCGACCAGCACCACCGCCAGCACCGCCTACACCGGCGCAGCCACGCGGCGCACGCGTCCGACCGAGTGGGTTGCCGCCCGCACCGGCGTCACGGGGGCCACGGCCTACCGCGGCGCCATCGCGGTGGGCACCGACGAAGCCACCTTCCGCCCGGCGCGGTCGGTCGCCACGCCCGCGACGGCGTTCGTGGGCGCGACCACGGCGACCACCCCCACGGGCGACTTCACCGGGGCTCGCAGCGCCCGGGGACCCGCGGCGGTCCCCGCCGTCACTCGGCCTCGCACGCTCGCGGCCGCCCCGGCGACCCTGTCCGCCGACGCCGGTGCGGACTTCGAGCCGGGGCCCGCCACCCCCACCCCGACGACCCGCCGCCGCCGCCCGCCAGTGGAGGCCACGTTCATGGACGTCGCCACCGACAGCCCGGTGGCAAGCAGCGCGCCGAACTGGGCCGCGCGCGCGGAGGGTCGACCGCTGGTGCGCTCGGCGCAGGGGCTGTTCGACTCGCTGGCCCGGGCCACGACCGCCGAGCAGGTGGTGTCCGTCATCGCCCAGCGCGCGGGCGGCTTCACCAGCGCGGTGCCCATCACCGAGCCGATGCGGGAGGTGGTCGAGGCCATCCGCCAGGAGATCGCCGCGCCGGCCGAAGTGGCCCAGCCGGCCTTCTTGTCGACCCGTGCCCCGGAAGTCGAGGCGCCCCGCACGACGGTGCTGCGCGGCACGCGCGTCGAGCCGGTCCGCAGCAGCGCGCGTACCAGCCGGGGCAGCGTACGGCCAGTGCGCTCGGCAGCGGTCACCCGCGGCCCGGGCGGCGGCGACGACCGCATCAGCAAGCTGGTCAAGCGCCTCACCGACCTGATCCACCTCGCGGAGGACCAGCGCCGGCTCTCCGAGGCGCAGTCTCAGGTTCGTATGGCCGAGGACACCCCCGCGGCGCGGGCCGAGGGCGGCGCGCCGATGGGGCAGTCGGCGGCAGGTGGGGTCAAACTGGATATCGAAACGTTTACTCGTGAAGTTCTTGAAGTTGTGAATCGTGAGCTCGAACTCCGCCGGGAACGGCGGATGGAGGATGGCGATGAGTCAGGATGGTGGTAGCGCCTCTAAGGCCAAGTTCACTTCGCTCGACGACAGCGCTGAGTTCAGCGTGCAGTACAACCCGAAGGAATTCCGGGTGGAGAAGTCGCTGACCTGGGAAGAAGCCAAGACCCAGGGCCAGTCGACCAACCCCATCCAGTTCCAGAAGGGCGCACCCATGACGGCGTCGTTCGACCTCGTGTTCGACACGACGGCCGACACGCCGCCCAAGAACGTGCAGCAGGTGTGGGTCGACGCGCTCCTCGCGCTCACCAACGCCGACGTGAAGCCCACCCAGGGCGAGCCGGAGGAGCTCAAGAAGCAGCGCCCCCGCTCGCTGCTCTTCACCTGGGGCACCTTCAAGATGAAGTGCGTGATCGAGAGCGTGAACGTCACCTACTTGATGTTCGCGTCGACCGGCGAGGCCGTGCGCGCCCGGTGCAGCGTGAAGCTCAAGGAGTGGCAGACCGAGTCGTTCTCCGGCACCGGCAGCAGCTCCACGTGGGACAGCGCGAAGATCAAGCTGGTCGACGTCAAGGGCGGCGAGACGCTGTCGCAGGTGGCCTCGGCCAACGGCTCCGACATGCGCACGGTGGCCACGGCCAACGGCATCACCGACCCGCTCTCGGACCTGACCGGGCAGGTGGTGAGCATCCCCAGCTCGGCCGCGTCCGCGGCAACCAACGCCGCGAAGTCTGCGGCTACGTCGGCGGCCAACGCAGCGATCGCGG
>CAYHRZ010000248.1:0-7787 GCA_964359125.1 uncultured Klebsiella sp.
GGGGGGTGGCCGTCCCCGCCACGGCGGCCGGCCCGACCTGCACGACGGCGCGGTCCTGGGCGGTCGCGGGGTCGAGGCGGAGCCCCCGGCGCCGCGCCGACTCGGCGTCGTGCTGGGCGCTGGCCAGGCGCGCGTCGTCGGCCGCCCCAGCGAGGCCCCGGAGCGCCTGGAACGAGACGAGCAACCGGGTGTCGGCCGCGATGCGCGCGTCGAGCGCCCGGTACCGAGCCAGGACCGCGTTCGCGGCCGCGGGGTCGTCCCAGAAACCGGCGCGCACGCTCTCCTCCAGGAGCGCTTGAGCCTCGCGGCGTCGGGCCTCGTGCTGTTCCAGGAGCGGCGCCCACCGGGCAATCGCGGCAACCACGTCGAGGTCTGGCGCCGGCTCCTGCCGCGGAGCGCTCTCCGCCAACGCGGGCGCCACCCGGCGCACTTCCACCTGTCCGCCCCGCACCCCCATCGCCAGCGCCTCGCCGTCGCGGACCCGCTGCCCCACGATGAAGCTGGCCAGCGGGCCGACCAGGGCGCGCTCCAACTCCCGGCGGAGGAACCGCGCCCCGAAGTGTGGGTGGTACCCGTGGGCGACGAGCCAGTCCAGCACGTCGGCGTCGATCTCGATCTTGATGTCGCGACTGGAGAGTCCCTCGCGGTCGGACAGCGCGCGCAACTCGCGCTGCGCGATCTGCCGGATCGTGGCACGACCCAGGGGGTGGAAGTGGACAATGCGGTCGAAGCGGTTGAGGAACTCGAAGCGGAAGGTCGTGAGCAGGCGACGGTCGAGCTCCCGGTCGAGTTTGTCGAGGTCGCGACTGTCGGCGAAGCCCACGCCCGTCTCACGATACACCTCCGCGCCCGCGTTGCTCGTCGCGATGACAATCAAGCTCCGCACGCTCACGGTCTCGTTGGCGCCGTTGATGTAGCGGCCCTCGTCGATCAGTTGCAAGAGGCCGTCGTGGACGGTGGCGTGGGCCTTCTCCAACTCGTCGAACAGGAGGACCCCGAACGGGGCGCTGCCCAGCCGCCGAGCCAACTCCCCGCGCTTGCCGTCGTAGGAAGGGGCCGAAGGGTGGCCGAACAGCGCCGCGTGCGACGACTCCCCGCCGAAGTCGGACAGGTTCACGCGGATCATGCGCGCCCGGTCGCCGAAGAAGTAGTCGGCGAGCAGTTGCGCCGTGTGCGTCTTCCCCACCCCCGTAGGGCCGACGAACATGAAAACGCCGAACGGACGGCGAGGGTCCGAGAGTCCCGCCTTGATGAGCGCGATCACGCGCACCACGGCGTCGACCGCCTCGTCCTGCCCCAGCAGCCGATCCGCCACGAAGTCGCGGGTGGCCGCGAGGTCCAGCTCGATGTGCGGGTCCACCAGCGGCCGAGGCACGCGCGTGTTCTGGGAAAACCGGTCGAGTACCTGGTCCAGGCCCACGCTCGCCTCGCCGGGAAACACGTCGCGCGACTCCCGCAACAAGTCCAGGGCCTTGCGGGGGAAGTGCCGGTTGCCGATGAACCGCCCCGTGAGTTCGATGGCGGTGCGCTGGGCGCTGGGCGTGACCGCGCGCCCCGTGCGCTGGCGCTGGTCCTCCGACCAACCGGCCACGATCCGCCTAGTGACGGCGGGCGAGGGCTCCTCAACCGGGATCGGCACCAACCACTCCGCCAACTCAGGCTCCGACTCCACCAGTCCCTGGACGCCGCGGAGCGTGCCCTCGGCGAGGATCGGCCGGCCCAGGCGCGAGCAGAGCCGCACCAACTGGGACTCCCAGCAGTAGGGATCAGCGAGGTGGATGTCACGAATGAACGGGACGATGGGCGTGGGCGAGGTGACGATGTGGTCGAACACCTTCTGCACCGTTCCCGCACCGAGGTAGCTCCGGGCGAACTGGGAGGCGATGGCACGGAAGCCCACCTGGACGAACCGAGCGCCCTGGAAGACGCGCGGACCCTTCCCCGCCGCCGAGGCCGTGACCAGCGCGTGGACGATCGCGGTCTTTCCCACGCCCGGCGGGCCTACCAGCACGGGGGAACGGCTCCCCTCGGCGGCGAGCACGTCTTCCACCTGGCGGATGACCTCGTCGAGGCCGAAGACCGGGAGGAACTTGCCGTCGCGGGCGGCGACGGAGAGGTCGTGCTCGATCCAGGACTCGAACTGGAAGGGTTTTTTCTTCTTCTTGGGCTCGGGCATCGCCACGGGGACTATCGCGCCTCCGCAGCCGGGGTGGCGCGGGGTTGGGCTACCAGGAGGAGACCACCCAGAAGGCCCGCCGGACGCTGCCGGCGTCGCCGACCGTCCAGTACTCGAGGGTGTTGTCGCCTCCGATCACCACCGACGCAGTGATGTCGTGCGCGACGGTGGGCACGTCCTTGCCCGGGCACCAGCCGGATCGCCCGTACCACCAGGTGCCGTACTGGTTGGGCACCGTCCCCGAGGTGACCTGCTCCATGCACCCCAACTCGGTCCCCGACTCGGGGAAGGAACGCACCACCTCGGCTGCGGTGTCGCCATTGACGAGGAAGTGGTGCTCGGCGTCGCAGAACTCCCCGCATGTCTGCCCGTGTTGCGAGATCACCGTCGCGAGTTCTACCCTTGTCGCGGCCGCCGGCACGGCGAAGGTGTCGGTGTTCTCGCTGACCAGTACCGCGCTGACATGCTGCGGAACCACACCCTTGCCCGTGTTGGAGAAGCGTAAGGCGAACGTCAGGTCGTAGCTGTTGTCGGAGTAGAACCGCACGCGCCGTGAACCGCCCTTGGCAAACAGAGGCAGCACCGGGCTGATGTCGTGTACCCAGCGTCCCTCGCGGTGGTACGTCGTGATCCAGCGGGCGATCTCGGTGTCGCAACTGTCGCAGGCGAGGGCACCGTAGCCGGTCCCGGTCTCGTTGCAGGTGTAGGTGCCGCCACGTTCGCTCCCCGTGGGAGAGACGCAGGCGCCGGCGAGGGTCTCTCCGGGCGCGCAAGCGGTGTCGGCGTAGGGGTTCTCGTCACTCGCCGGGTCGTCGCAGAGGTAGGCGTAGGCCATGTAGTCCCATGCCGGGCAGGTGCCGTACTCGCCCTCGCCGATACAACCCATGGTGAGGTCCACGCTCAGGGTGTCGAAGGCGTCGATGGCCGGGATGTCGACGTCGTCGTAGGCGTTGCCGCCCTGTTGACCTTCGAAGGCCGACACGACCGTCGCGCCGTCGGCGTCGAGTTGGTCCTGGCGCGCCGCCTCGAAGTTGTAGTAGATCGCCTCGTTGGTGGCCATCCCCAGGTTCGGCTCGAACCAGCCGACGTTCGCGTCGTAGCGGGAGGGGTCCGCGTAACTGCCGACGTAGCGAATGCGTTGGAAACGGTCCACGCCCACGCCCCAGGCCGGGGAACGCATGTTGTCGCCCAGCCAGCCCGGCAGCGTGCTGTCGCGCTCGGTGACGAAGTGCAGCCGCCGCCAGTAGTCGGCCGCGGTGTCGGCGTCGTAGTTGTCGAGGGTGCGGTCGAGTTTGTCGGTGATGAGGTCCAGGGCCGCCGTCTGCTCCTCCTCGGTGCGGCCGGAGGGGAGGAAGAAAGCATGGGCGTTGGGGGGCAGGGCCTCGAGGAACTCCCGGCCGTCGCGCTCCCAGATGCCCTTGTCGAAGCCCTGGTTCTGGCGGGGATCCTCCTGGATGAAGAGGTACACCTCGCAGCCGGTCCAGGCCGTGGAGAATGTCCAGTCGCCCTCGCGCGTGGGCAGGGTGAGGTCGGCGGCCGTGGCGTAGAGGGTCGCGTCGTCGGGGGCGTCCACCCAGGGGCGAACCGTTAGACCGAGGCGATCGCAGTGGTCGACGGCAGCGGCGGCGGTGTCGGCGGGCGCGGTGTCGGCGGCGGAATCGTTCGCCGGCCCGGCACGGCCGCTGTCGGCCGGGGAGCAGGCGAAGAACAGGAGGTGGAGCATGCCCACGAGCGTAGCCGCCCCGACGGGAGCGGGGTGGCCCAACCGGGGCGGGGCGGGCGCCACGCCCCCGGGAACCTACTTCAGCGCGCCCTTGACGCCCGAGATCAGCGTCCCGGCGAGCGACTGGCCGGCCGCCGCCTCCTTCCGCGCCGCGACCACCGTCTCGAGGTAGGCGAGGCAGTCGTCGGCAGCGTCGGGCGCCACCAGCGCAGGCGCAATGCGCGCGTCGCCGTACAAGGCCGCGTCGAGGCAGGCCGTGCCGAACTCCGGCGAGGCGGTGCCCCGCCAAGTCGCGGCCACCTCGGCGTCGCTGGCCCCCTCGGCCCACGAGGCGAAGGTCTCCAACTCGCTGCGTTGCTGGGTCGAGAGCACGTTGGCGCCCTCGACCTCCACGGTGAGGTTGGCGGTGCCCACCGGCACGCCGCCCGAGGAGCGGACGATGACGATGGCATCGCCATCCTCGCTGACGCGCCACGAGGCGCGCGACGAGCGGCCGCGCCAGTCGTCGTTGTACGCGTACAGTCCGTTGCACCCGGTGTTGGACACCACGACGGCCGGGTCAAAACCGGTGGCCGAGGCGTACACCGTCACGGTCTCGCCCGCGAAGACCTGGAGCGCGAAGGCCACCGGCGTGCCCGCGGCCTCGACGGTGGTGTCGCCGGGTGCGGCCAGGGGGACGGCTGCGGCCACCGCCTGGCAGTCGCCGGGGAGCGGAACGGGCGGGGTGCGAAGTTGCCGGACGGCGCTGTCGGCGAGGCGCTTCCGGGCACGCTGGGCGGCCAGAGTGAGCGCATCGCGCGTTTCCACGCTGCCGCGCACCGGCTGCTCGAAGGCGGCGCAGCGCGCGGCCGCGAGGCTCGCGCGCTCGGTAGTGTAGCGAGCGGTCCGCGTGACCACGCAGGACTCGAGGTCGAAGTCCACGTCCCAGGCCTCGGCCTGCGCCGCCAGCGCTTGTTTGTCAGCTGCGTCGCGGCCCCGTGCTTCCAGGGCGGCGGCCAAGAGGTCGTACTCGCCGTAGTGGGCGCGGCTCGCGCCTCGCGCCCAGACCTTGGCCGCCCTGAGGGCGGCGGTCGCGGCCTCGGCGTCGTCGCAGGCGTGGCCCGACCCGGGCGCGTAGCCCCAGGACGACTCGCCGCGGAAGCCGCTGGCCGGCAGGGTGTACTTCACGAAGCAGCGGCGATCCTTCTTGGGTCCGGCCGCGTCGACTGCGGGGACCTCTTCCGCGGCGAAGGTCATGGCGGTGAAGAGTTTTGCCCCCGCCGGGCCGGCGCCGGCCACGGCCTCGGTCAGCGCCAGCGCGTCGGCGACCACGACGTAGCCATCGGCCGCGCGCTCCGCACAAGCCACCAGGTGCATCGACCAGAAGAAAAACATGCTGTGCCTCCGGAGCCGGCGCACACTACCATGCGCACCCTCTCCCGACGCCGACGGCGCCCTCGCGACCTGCGGCGCCACGTCGCAGCGTCGGCCCCCGGGCGCTTACTCCACGACCCCCGAGAAGTCCGCCGTGAAGGCGCGGGCGCCCGCCTCGGTGAGGTGGTCGAAGTCGTTGAACTGTCGCTCGTCGGCGTCGGCGAAGGTGGTGTAGTCGAGTAGCGCCGTCCGCGGCAGGCGCCCCGCCAACTCCCGGAAGGCCAGGCGCGCGGCCGCCCAGTAGTCGGCCTCCACCGTGTCGCGAAGCATGGGTCGCACCGGCAACATCACGAGGAACGCGCGTGGGGCAACCGCGGCCCTGACCGTTCGCTCCACGGCGGCGAGGCACTCGACATTCACGGCGGGCACCCACGTGTCGAGCGGGCCCGCGAGCAGGAACTCACGCCGGTTATGGGCGTTCTCCTCCGTGAGTTCCGGGGCCGGTTCCCCGGGCCACCGACTGACGGTGTCGCGACCCAGGTGGCGGAGGTCGGCGATGGCGCCCAGCGCGTGGGCGGGCGCCTTGGCGTGCTCGACGAGGTCATGGCGACGGCCGCTCCCCGCGAGCCAGCGGTGCGGGAGTAACCACATCGCCAGGGCGCTCGGTCGTTCGTCCAGGCCAAGGGTGTCGGAAGCCCGGAACCACCGGGGGTTCATGGACAGGTGTGGGATGGGCTCGCGACCGCAGCTCTGTTGGTCGAACAACAGCGGCGACACCTCGATGACCAGGACGTCCAGGTTGCCGGGCACCGCGTCGGAAGCCGCCGCCAGCGCCGGGTACGTGGGCGGCAAAGACGACCCGGCGAGCGTGTGCCGCGCGAGGCGCTGCCAGGCCACGCCGGTGCGAGCCGCGAGGTCGTCGAGCACGAAGTCCGTGCCGGACCGGGAGGAGCCTAGGATCAACCCGCGCACGGGGCCGTCGCCCACCGGGAGGTCCCCGTTCCAGAAAGCCTCCTGCCAGGGGCAATGCGGCTCGTGGACCGACATCGTCCACCACGTGGCGAGCGGCAGGCCGACGATCGCGAGGGACAGGGCGAGGAGGTAGCGCATCAGAAGTTGAAGTAGATGAAGGGGGCATCGGCCTGCTTGACCATCACGAGGGCCACGTAGAGGCCGCCAGCGGCGAGTCCATCGAGGACCGGGCGGCGGGGCCAGGGGACGGCCAGCCGCGGGCGGAAGTAGGCGAGCAGGTGGACGACGGCGGTGGCGGCGAACAGGGCGAAGTGGAGGTTGGAGACCGGCAGCGCGGCACCGGGGGACAGGGCGAACAGGCGCGCCAAGTAGTCGACGGCGTCGTCGACCGAGGTGGCTCGGAAGAACACCCAGGCCAAGAGGACCGTGGCCATGGTGAGGACCCACCCCAGCGCGTTCCCCGCCGGCGTGTCCCACCACCGCGAGTGGGACGCGGGACGCCGTTCCCGGTACACCAGGGCGACCGCCTGGCCGACGCCATGGATCGCGCCCCACACCACGAATGTCCAGTTCGCCCCGTGCCAGAATCCACCGATCAGCATGGTGGCGGTGAGCGCAAACAGCGTGCGCCCCAGGCCGTGGCGCGAGCCGCCGAGCGGGATGTAGAGGTAGTCCCGGAGGAACCGGGACAGGCTGATGTGCCAGCGCCTCCAGAACTCCTGGAGCGACCGGGCGATGTAGGGGGCGTCGAAGTTGTCGGGGAAGTGGATGCCAAACATCCGAGCCAACCCGACCGCCATCTGCGAGTAGCCCGAGAAGTCGAAGTAGATCTGCAGCGCGTAGGCCAGCAACCCCACCCACAGGCTCGCGCCGCCGTACGCGCCCGGCGCAGCGAAGGTGGCGTCGGCGAGTTGGGCGAAGGGGTCGGCAAACACCACCTTCCGGCCAAAGCCCACGACGAAGTCGCGGGCACCGTGGGCGATGTCGGCCAACGCGGGCGGCGACTCCACTCGCCGCAGCTGCGGCAGGATCTCCTTCGCCCGCACGATGGGTCCGCTCACCAGGTGCGGGAAGAACATGATGAACGTGGCCAGTTGCCGAATCGATCGGGTGGGGGCGAGCAACCCCCGGTACACGTCGACCGTGTAGGAGATGGCCTGGAAAACGTAGAAGCTGATGCCCAGCGGGAGGATGAGCTGCGGCACCGGCAGCTCCACCCCGGTGCCCAGCAACCGGAGGCCGTCGTTGAGTACGCTGGCCCCGAAGCCCGCGTACTTGAAGACGGCGAGCATGCCGAGGTTCATCGTCACGCTAGCGGTCACCATGAGCCGGCGCCGAGCGGGCGAGGTCGCGGCGGCGATGCCCAGCGCGAGGAAGTAGTCGGCCACGATGTTCGCGGCCAGGAGCCCCATGAACGGCAGGCTCCAACTCGCGTAGAACCACGC
Source organism: uncultured Klebsiella sp. (assembly GCA_964359125.1). GTDB lineage: Bacteria > Myxococcota_A > UBA796 > UBA796 > SXON01 > SXON01. The sequence goes on from CAYHRZ010000248.1 coordinate 7,670, forward strand.
GCAGAAGGCCAGGAGAATCCAGCCCCGGGTGCGCCCCCCGGTCGCCAGGGTGCTCGCGACGAGGGCGAGCACCAGGAAGACGAAGAACTCGTCGGAAATGAAGAGCACCGGCTAGCCG
>CAYHRZ010000249.1:0-7780 GCA_964359125.1 uncultured Klebsiella sp.
GGCGTGGTGGGCATCGCCGGGATCGTGCTGGTAGGCGTGGCGCTGGCGATGTCGCTGGTGGGCATCCCTCTGGGGGTGTCGTGGGACGTCGGCTTACTCGGCGACGCGGTGCGCCGCGTGCTCGTGTCGTTGGCGGTCACCGCCCTCGGCCTGGTGGCGGTCGCGACCCTGCTGCCCGCCCGCGTGCTGCCCCGCTGGCTGGTGCTGAGCACTCGCCTCGACAGCGGCCTGAAGCAAGACGACGACCAGGCCGCCCGTGCCAACCCCGACCAGGGCGGGCTCCTGGGCTCGGAGGGCACGGCGATGACCGACCTTCGCCCCTCCGGCAAGGTGCGCATCGGGACCGCCGTGGTCGACGTGGTGAGCCAGCACGCCTACATCGAGCGCGGCACGCCGGTGGTGGTCGTGGAGGTGGAAGGCGTCCGCGTGGTGGTAGCCGCGCGCGAGTCCTGAACGGGCTACACCGGCGGCCCAAACCCCGAGTTGTCCATGGAACTTGCCCTTCCCGCCGTGATCGTCATCGGCGCCTTCTTCACCTTCCTCTACTTCGTGCCGGTGGGGTTGTGGATCGCCGCGTTGGCCTCGGGCGCCAACGTCGGCATCCTCCAGCTCGTAGCGATGCGACTACGCCGCGTACCTCCCGCGCAGATCGTCAACCCGCGTATCAGCGCGGTGAAAGCCGGACTCGACGTGTCGGCGAACGAGCTCGAAGCGCACTACCTCGCCGGTGGCAACGTGCTCCGGGTGGTCCACGCGTTGATCTCGGCCGACAAGGCGGGTATCAAACTCACCTTCGCCCGAGCCGCCGCCATCGACCTCGCCGGCCGCGACGTGCTGGAGGCGGTGAAGATGAGCGTCAACCCGAAGGTCATTCAAACGCCGAAAGTCGCCGCCATGGCCGCCGACGGCATCCAACTGGTGGCCCTGGCCCGCATCACGCTCCGCGCCAACATCGAGCGCCTCGTGGGCGGCGCCGGCGAAGAAACCATCCTCGCGCGCGTGGGCGAGGGCATCGTCACCACCATCGGCTCGGCGCGTAGCCACAAGGAAGTGCTCGAGAACCCCGACAAGATCTCCCAGATGGTGATGAGCAAGGGGCTCGACTCCGGCACCGCCTTCGAGATCCTGTCCATCGACATCGCCGACGTCGACGTGGGGGCCAACATCGGCGCCAAGCTGCAGATCGACCAGGCCGAGGCCGACAAGTCGATCGCCCAGGCCCAGGCCGAGAGCCGCCGCGCCATGGCGGTGGCGCTCGAACAGGAGAACCGGGCCAAGCTGCAGGAAGCCCTCGCCAAGGTGCAGGAGGCCGAGGCCCAGGTGCCGCTGGCCATGGCCGAGGCCCTGCGCACCGGGCGCATCGGCGTAATGGACTACTACAACCTCAAGAACGTGGTGGCCGACACCGAGATGCGCCACGGGATCTCCAAGGTGACCGACCGGGAGCCGAAGGAGTAGTGGCCGCGGCTCGCGACCCCTTCCGCTTCCTGCCGCGCGGCCCGGAGTTGCTCCGCCGCGTGATGCTCGCGGAGCTGCTGGGCCCGCCCCGGTCGCGACAGCACAACCTCGGGATGCGGCCGGCGTCCCCGGGCGGCGAACCGACCCCGGACGACCAGACGTCCCCGGGCGGCGACCCGGTTCCGGGCGGCGACCCGCCGCCCCGGGCCGGCTGAGGGGCGCCGGTGGACATCCTACTTCAACTCCTGGTGTACCTCGCCGAGGCGGCGTGGAAGGCGATCAAGGCCGCTAACCGCCGTCGCGAACTGCGCCGGCGAGGCCTCGATCCCGACGCCATCGAGGCCGACGACGGCGAGTCGGCCGCCGAGGTGGCGGCCAGGGTGGAGGCCGAACTCGCGGAGGCCAAGCTGAACCTCGGCAAGGCCGCTCGCGCAGGCGAGGCCACGCTGAGCAGCCTCGACTCCCTGGAGCGGCGGCTGCGCGACCAACGCGGCGGCGGGCGGCTGGCGGCGCTGGTCCGCGACCAGGTGCGGGCCTCGCTGTCGAGCCACCTCGAACGCCTGGTGGCCGTGGTCCGCGAGCTCGAGTCGCTGCCCCCCGCGCAGGCCCAGCGCCTCCTGGCCAGCGACGGCACCCTCGGCACGACGCACCACGCCGTGCGCCTGGCGGTGGTCCAGACGGCGGTGATCGACGCCCTCTGTCAACTACGCGAGGACCGGGAGGAGGCGCTGCGGCTGGCCGACGCCGAGGCCATCGCCGCCTCGATGTTGCGACCGGTCCAGCAGTTCGCGGCCGCCCACCAGTTGGGCCTGGCGGAACAACACCCGCTGGCCGTCCGTGCGGACCCCGGCCGCGAGGCGATCTGGCTCGGGCTGTTGCCGGAGGGTCACCCGGTCCTGTTCGTGCCCGCCGACTTCGAGCGCGACCTCTACCGGTGCGCCTCGATCCCGCACGAGCTGGGGCACCTGCTCTGGCGTGACGTGCCGGGGCTGGCCGAGGAGGCCGCCGACGTGTTCGGCTACCAGCACCACGTGGGGCTCATCGCCGTGCGGCAGGGCCAGGTGGTGGGCACCCTCGACCAGTTGTTCACCGCGTGGCTCCCGGAGCTGTGGGCCGACGCCATCGCCGTTCTCTTGCTCGGCCCGGCGGCGTTGCGCGGCCTCGCGCACTCGTTCGCCAGCCCGGAGCACCCCCAGCAGGTGCTCGTGGCCGGGGCCCAGGGCCGCGCCTACGACGAGCACCCCCCGGCGCACCTCCGGGTGCACCTGGCCGGGCACCTCTGCTGGTTGATGGGCTTCGACCAGGAGGCCAAGCTACTGCTCGCCGAGTGGGACCGGGCGCACGGCAACCCCGAGCAGGCGCCGGTGGCCGTGGAGGGCGGCGCCTACATCCGGGTGGACTGGACGCTCTTGATCGAGAGTGGCAAGGAGGCGCTCGGGAAGTGGCACGACGCCCAGTTCTCGTCGCTGGCGGGGCTGCGGCTCGGCGACGTGCCCGGGATGGAGATGTCGCCCGGCCTCTGGGCCCGCGCCCAGCGCCGTGCCGAGGACCTCGCGAACGGCGTGCCCTTCAACGACGATGGTCGCATCGTGCTCGCCGCCGCCATCGAGGCCTTCGCGCAGAACCCCGCCCTCGCCGACACCATCGCGCAGGGGCTGCGTCGCGCCGTCCTGGGTCGCGACATGGACGAGGCCCGCGTGGCGGATGCTGCGTACACGGGGCCCAAGCGCAAACGGTCGCCCTTCGCCCAAGAGGTCCGCGACGCGCTGGTGCTGAGGGAGATCCTCGACAGTCCCGGTGGTTTGGCCCGGCGGCACGCCCGGGAGAGGGCGAGTTCGGGGCGCTGACCTCGTCGGGCGAGTGTAGATGACCGGCGTGGGGGAGGGGAACCGTCCGTGGGGTTGGGTGCTCGGCGTGGCTGGTCGCGACAGTGTCGCAACTCATGGGCCGACACCCAAGCCACCCAAAACCGGACACCAAGTCACCCTAAGCCGCAGAAAACATGACAGTGACCCCGGCACGTCCGCGATCGAACCCTACCTGCTCCGGAGAAACGCAGGTTTCACCGTCGAGGCGGTGCGCTTGGTGGGCGAAGATGAGCCCACTTGTACGATTTGATGCCGCTTAGGTTCCGGGTGTGTCCGATTTCCGCGGGCTTGGGGTGCCCTACAGGCGCTCCCCGAGCCCGATCGCCTCGCTCATCGCGTTCACCGCCTCCCGGCGGTCAACGAAATCGGCCGCCGAGAGCACCTCGCGGCGGGCAGCGCTCTCGTACCCCGTGAGGGTGTAGCCCCCGCCCTTGCGGTCGCGCTTGAGCACGAAGATGCGGCCGTCCGGCATGTCGCCCACCACGAGGCCGAAAGGCCCATCCACCGCGTGCGTGACGTCGCCCAGTGTGTGGGGGAAGAAGGCCCGCGGCACTACTTCGCCCTCGTCGCCGCCGCCTTGCGCGCGGAGGGCGGGATCGAGGCCTCGTAGATCGCGAGGAACGCCGACACCCCCGTGCGTTTCACCACCTTCGCCACCAGCCCGAACGGCACGTCGGCCTCGGTCTTGAACCGCACGCAGCCCTTGCCCATGTCGAGCTTCTTCCCGGTCTTGCCGTACTCCTCGACGAACCAGGCGGTGAGATCCGGGTTGACGTAGGTGCAGAAGAGGTACAGGCCGACGTGGCGTTTCTGCGCCATGATCCCCACGAAGGGCACGGGCTCCCGGGGGTCGCAGTGGTAACCGCCGGGGTAGAGCCGGTGCGGCACGAAGTACCCGATGCCACCGTACTGCATGCCCTCCTCGATCCCCTCGGGGACGGCCGCCCGTACGGTATCGCGGAGTCGCGACACCAGGGGGCGCTGCTGGTCGGGGACGGCGGCGAGGTAGTCCTCGACGGTGGCGGCAGCGATGCGCATCGCCAGGAGGCTAACGCCCGCCGCGCCCCTCGCCCCGCCGCCGTCACCCCCCTACGCCGTCACCCGCAGAAACAGTCCCGGGAGGAAGTGCTCGAGGTTTCCGACCTCCTCGACGTTGTGACGCAGCCAGGCCCGACCCATCTCGTCGCTGAAAACCAGCGGGCGAACCCAGCGGTTGAAGGCTGAGGCGACCGTCCCGCCCGCAGCACCCACCGTGAGCGCGTTCTCGTAACGGGTGCCGCCCGGCACGCGCTCGAAGCGGTAGCGCAGCTCGGCGAGGCGCTGGCCACCCACCCAGTCGCCGTGGGCGAAGCCGCTCTCGTCGAGGAACTCCACCGTGCTGACCACGTCGACCTTGAACCGAGGATTCGCGCCGAAGAACTCGACGATGTGCACCTGGGCACCCGGGCCGAACCGGCGCCCGTCGGTCGACGCGCGCACGTAGCGCAGCGCCACGTGGTCCCGGGGGTGCCAGGCGCGGTAGCGGGGAAGCACGGCGCCGCCGATCTCCACGTCGCCGTCGATGTGGTTGAACCACCACACCAGCATCTCGGGTGTCACGCCACGGAGCGTGTCGTGCACGATCGAGAACCGAACCCGGCCGTCGGCGAGCCGCTCCTCGCGCGTCGCAGCCGACTCCAGCGGCTTCATCGTCCAGGGCACCTCGAGCGGCGACAACGGTCCGCTCAATCGACGTTCCGGGCGTTCACGAGCCCCACTATCGCTCCGGCGCATGCCGCCAAGACGGCGCTGCGCCCACCCTCCCCCGCCGGGCTAGACTCCCGTTCCCCCCGGAGCGCCGATGACCAGCAACGAGATCCGCGAGAAGGCCCAGCGTTACCTCATGCCGAGCGTGATCCAGTACTACGAGGAAAAATTGGCGATCGACCACGCCTCCGGCGTGCGGGTGACCGACCACGACGGCCGCGAGTACCTGGACTTCTTCGGCGGAATCCTCACCGTGTCGCTGGCCCACGCCCAGCCCGACGTGGTCAACGCGGTGCGCGTGCAGGTGGAGCGCCTCGCCCACATCAGCACGCTCTACCCCAACGAGCCCATCGTCCACGTGGCGGAGTTGCTCGCCGGCATGATGCCCGCCCAGACGGGCATCACCCAGAGCTTCTTCGTGAGCTCCGGCACCGAGGCCGACGAGATGGCGGTGATGCTGGCGATGAGCCACACCGGCCGGCAGGAGCTCATCGCCCTGCGCAACGGCTACTCCGGGCGCTCGGCGCTGGCGCAGTCGCTGATGGGCCACGCGAACTGGCGCGTTCTTCCCCAGCAGATCGCCGGCATCAAGCACGCCGCGCAGCCCGACTGTTACCGTTGCCCCTTCAACAAGACCTACCCCTCCTGCGACATCCAGTGCGCGAAAGACATCGAGAACGTCATCCAGTACACCACCACCGGGCAGATCGCGGGCTTCCTCGCCGAGCCGGTGCAGGGCGTGGGCGGCTTCGTGGTGCCGCCGAAGGAGTACTTCCAGGTGGCGGTGGAGATCGTCCGCAAGTACGGCGGGCTGTTCATCGCCGACGAGGTGCAAACGGGCTTTGGCCGCACCGGCGAACACTGGTGGGGCTGGGAACACTTCGGCGTGAGCCCCGACATCGTCACCATGGCCAAGGGCATCGCCAATGGCCTCCCGGCCGCCAACTGCATGACCCGCCCCGACATCGCCAAGTCGCTGCCGCGCCAGACACTGTGCACCTTCGGCGGCAACCCGGTGGCCATGGCCGCCGCAGGCGCCACCATCGAGACCATGCAGCGGGAAGACATCCGCGAGCGTTCGAAGCGCCTCGGCGCTCACCTGCGCGAGGGCCTGCTGGCCTTGCAACAGAAGTACCCGCGCAACATCGGCCACGTGCGGGGCCTCGGCTTGATGATGGCAATCGAACTGGTGGCCGACGAGCCGGCCGGGGATCGTACCCCCGAGGCCGCGCTCACCGGGCGGGTGTTCGAGGCCAGCAAACGACGCGGCCTGCTCATCGGCAAGGGCGGTCGCTGGGGCAACTGCTTCCGCATCGCGCCGCCGATGTTGATCGACGTCGCCGACATCGACGAGGGCTTGCAGATGCTCGACCTCGCCCTCGCCGACGGCGGTGCCCAGTGAAGAAGGAAGGCTTCGCCAACTTCGAGGAGTTCTGGCCCTACTACCTCTCCGAGCACGCCAACCTGCTCAACCGCAAGCTGCACTTCGTGGGCACCACCCTGGTCCTGCTCTTGGTGCTCGCCACCGCAGTCACCCGCGACCCGCGCCTGCTCCTGGCCGCCCCCCTCGCCGGCTACGGTTTTGCGTGGGTGGGGCACTTCGTCGTCGAGAAGAACCGCCCGGCCACGTTCAAGCACCCGCTCTGGTCGTTACGCGGCGACTTCCGCATGTACGGGCAGATGTGCCAGGGCAAGCTCTGGGGCCCGGCACGGGCCTAGCCGGTGTACGCCCTCGCCCGGCCCAGTCCCACGACAATGGCAACGATGGCCGCCGCCGCGCGGGATGCGCCGTTCAACTACGTCGACGTGGGCCTGTCCCGGGGTACCGCCGCCCCGGCCGGCTACTGGCCGAACCGAGGTGGGGGGGTCGTCAACAGCGACCTCGCCGCGGCGAAAGCTGCCATCCTACAGCTCGCCCCCTTCGACCTGGGCTGGCTGCGCGCCGGGGGACAGGTGGCCGTGGGTGAGGTGGTGACGGTGTGCACGCGGGTGTTCGGCGTGTGGACCGCCCAGGCCTGCCGGGTGATCTACGTCGACGACGAACCTGAGCGCCTACGCTGGGGCTACGGCACGGTGCTCGGGCACGCCATGGCAGGCGAAGAGCGCTTCGAAGTCCGCCAGGAAGGCAACCGCGTGGTGTTCGAGGTGTTCTCGTACTCTCGACCCGCCACCTTCTTCTCCTGGCTCACGTTGCCCGTCGTGCGCCACTTGCAACGGAAGTTCGCGGCCGACAGTGCCGCGCGGATGACCCGGTGCTGATCGCCCTCGGTGCCCTGGCGTGGTGCCTCACCACCGGCAGCACGGTCGACAGCCTGGTCCTGCTCTCGGTCTTGGTCCTGGTGCCCCTGGCGGCGCGGGTGCTGCTCGGCCCGTCGCCCGTGCGCGAGGTCCTCACCCTCCTCGGCGGCCTGGGCGCGGCCTTCGGCGGTGCCAGCGGCAGCTACCTGTGGCTAGCGGCCACGGTAGGTCTCGCCTTCTACGCCGCAGCCAGCCTGCGCGCGGACCGGCTCGGAGCCTCGCTGGCGTCGCTCCCTCCCCTCTGTTTCCCGGTCGTGGGCGCGCTGTGGTGGGTCGCCGCCCGCAACGCCTACGCGCCGCTAGGCTTCCACGAGCCCATCGTTTCGCTCACGGCGGCGCACTTTCACCACGCGGCCGTGACCCCCCAACTCACCGCGTACGTCATCACCACGCCCGCCACGAGCGCCAGA
>CAYHRZ010000250.1:0-7732 GCA_964359125.1 uncultured Klebsiella sp.
CTGAGCCCGGCGGCGACGACCACGGTGACCGTGCGGGCGACGACTTCCAACGGCTCACCTCGGCCGCCACGCCGCTCGGCGCGCGCTTCCTCATGGCGGTGTGCCGTCAACTGGTGCGTGACCTCCGGGCCACGAACGCGCGCATGGCGGAACTGGCCGGCCTGTCCACGCTCAGCCCGGCCGACATCGCCAGCACCCTCGGCGGCAGCCTCATCTGATCGCCAGGGCGGCCAGCGCGTCGCTCGGCCTCACGGTCCAGGACTCGGGCGACCGCAGACGACGGTAGCCCTCGGGCAGCGACTCCAGGAGCCGCGCCACCCGGCCGCGGGCGTCGTCGAGGGGCTCCACGGGTGCGAGCCGCCGACCGCCACGCAGGACCGGGACCAGGAGGGGAGCTCCGCCGCGCGTGTACAACGGCGCCTCGGTGTCGAGGCACACCAGGTCGTGGTCGGGCATCCTCACCACCTGCTTCCGGCCCGGCCACAGCGCTGCCCCCTGGCGGGTCAGGGGCTCCAGTCGCGTGCCACGCTGCATCTCGGCGATCCGGAAGGCCAACCGCATGCCGGGCTCGCCACCCGGCGCCAGCGCCCGGCCCACCGCGTAGCTGTCGACCGGGGCGTGGGCGGCCACCAGCCGGGCGATGCGGTGCTCGTCGAGGTGGCCCGAGCCCAGGATGCGCACGCCCTGCATGCCGTTGCGATCCAGTGCCTCCCGCACGGTGCGTGATGTGCGCGCCAACTCCGGGTGATCCACGCGCACAATCGCCACCTTGTCGCGACCGCGCCCGAACCGGGTGACACCGTCCACGGGGTCGTCGTCGGGTAGCGAGTAGTGACCGATGGTCGGAAAGTGGAGCTGGAAGGCGTCGTACGCGAGACGGTCGTCGCCGTAGGCCGCCAGGAAGGTGTCGGACATCGTGCCGAAGGCCGGGATGCCGAGCACCAGCGCGGCCGCGGCGTTCGTGGAGGCGGCCGCGCCCCCGATGTAAGCGGCGCGCGCCGCGAGTACCGCGCCCTCGCCCGTGCTGTTTCGCCGGGAGCCGAAGTCGTAGACCGGCGCGGTGCCCGCTGCGCTGACCAGCCGCGCCGCCCGGGTAGCAACGGCGGTGCCGGAACCCACCAGTTGCAGGAGCCGGGTTTCCAGGAGCGTGCAGGCGATGAGGCTGCCGGTCACCCGCATCATGGGCGCGCCGGGAAAAACCGGCGTGCCCTCGGCGACGGCGTCGATATCGCCGTCGAAACGCAGGCCCAGGATGTGGTCGAAGAACTCCGCCGACACCCTCGCGAAAACTGGGTGACGGCGAATCGCGTCGACCTCGTCGGGGGTGAAGGCCAGGTTCTCCGCCGCGGCGATCGCCGGTTCCAAACCCGCCGCCACGAGGTAGCCCCAGTCGTCGGGGAGCGCCCGGGCGTAGAGGTCGAAGGTCGCCCGACCCCAGAGCCCGTCGGCGTGGTAGGCAGCCGCCAGGACGAGTTGGTAGAACTCGCCCAGCAACCCGCCGCCGCCGTCGATGAAAAGCCGCCGATCCATGCCTCAGCCACCGCGTCCGAGCGTGCATCGTACCGCACCGGGGACCGTGCGCGTCAACGAGTACTCCGCCTCGTGGCTGCGGCGGGGCTTCGCGTGGGTGTACCCCGCCGAGGTGGTGGGGGGCGCGGTCACGGCCGGGGCGCGCGTGCGCATCGAGGCGGCCGGCGGCGCCTGCCTCGGACGAGGGGTGGCCGACGACGGGTGGATCGCCGTGCGACGCTTCACCCCGGGCGACGAGGCGGTCGAAGACGCGGTGCGACGCCTGGCGGGCGAGGCGGTGACCCGGCGCCCGGGGGGCCTGCCGAGCACGGCGCGACGCCTCGTCAACGCCGAGAACGACGACCTTCCCGGGTTGCGCGTCGACGACTACGCGGGACACCTGGTCGTGACGCTCGACAGCCCCTCGCTCGAGGGCCTGGTGGATCCCCTCCTGGCCGGCGTCGCCATCCAGTCGCGGTCGGTGCACGTCGCCTACCGCCGCGACCCCCGCGACCACGCCGCCACGCCGAGCACGCGCCGCGAGCGGGGCGACGACCCCGGCGACGTGGTGGTGCAGGAGCACGGGCTCTCGTTCGTGGTGCGCCCGGCGCTGGGCAAGGATGCCGGCCTGTTCACCGACATGCGCGAACTGCGCGACTTCCTGCGACGGCACTGGCAGGGGCGCGAGGTGCTCAACCTCTTCGCGCACACCGGCGCGTTCTCGGTGGCGGCCGCGGCGGGCGGGGCCCGGCGGGTGGACAGCGTGGACCTCTCGCCGGGCTACCTCGACCGGGCGCGGCAGAACTTCGCCGCCAATGGCCTGCCGGTTGAGGGCCACGGGTTCCTGGCCGAGGACAGCTTCCGCGCACTGGATCGCCTTCGGCGGACGGGGCAGTCCTTCGACACCGTGGTGGTGGATCCCCCGGGCTACTCCCGCTCCGACGACGGCACGTGGCAGGGCGAGAAGGACTGGCCGCGCCTGGCCGCCGCGTGCATCCGGGTGACCCGTCCCGGCGGTTGGCTCGTGGCGTGCAGCAACCTGGGCACGCAGTCGCCACGACTATTCGCCGGCGCGCTCGCGGCGGGGGCGGAGCGCGCCGGGCGGCAGCTGCGCCTGTTGCACGAAGCCTCCCCGCCCCCGGACCACCCGGCAGCCCTGCACTTCCCCGAGTCGCGATACCTCAAGGCGTGGATCCTGGAGGTCAGCTGATGTCCCCGCCCGCGGTCCCGTCCTAGAATGCCGCGCACCGTGTCGCGGACCAGCGTGCCTGGGCGCCCGGCCGACATCGTCGTGCTCAGCGTGTCGGCCCCCCCGGAGCGCCGCCGACCGTCGGCGCGGGGCCCGGTCGTTGTCGTGACCGCGAACGTACACGGCGACGAGTGCACCGGCACCGGCGCCGTGCTCCGACTGGCGCAAGCCCTCGAGGCGCTGCTCCTGCGCGGCACGGTTCACCTGTACCCGTCGCTCAACCCGGAGGGCTTCGAGCGGCGCCAGCGCCGGGTCCCGGAAGACGACCAGGACCTCAACCGCCTCTTCCCGGGCGACGCCGAGGGCTCGCCCAGCGAGCGCCTCGCGGCAGCGGCGTGGAGCGACCTCTGCGCCCGCCGACCCGACGCGGTCGTCGACTTGCACGCGGACGCGCCCGGCGCCATTCCGTACGCCCTGGTGGACCGGGCGGTGGCCCTCCGCGGGGAGGCGCGCCAGGACTTGGAAGCCCGCTCCGAGGCCTACGCGCAGGCGACCGGACTCACCGTGGTTCGCGAGTACCCCGACGACCGTTACAGCCGGTTTCGACTGGACCGCTCCCTCACCGGGGCCGTGCTCAACCGCCTCCGGGTGCCGGCGGTCACCATCGAGGCCGGGCCCCGCCTGGTGCTGGCCGACGACGCGGTCGACGTCACGACGCGCGCGGTGCTGGGCGTGCTCCACGCCATGTCGATGGTGGCCGCCCCCGCGCCCGTACACCCGAGCCGGGTGGAGGGGGGACCGTGGCGCCGCGAGAGCGGACCCCGGGCCTCTGCCAGTGGCGTGCTGGTCCCCCGGGTGACGCCGGGCGTGCCGGTGCGCCGGGGCACCCCCGTGGCCGAGGTGCGCTCGCTGGTGGGGACCCTGCTGCAGGAACTGCCCGCCGAGACCGATGGTTTCGTGTTGTCGCCCGCCGAGCGGGCGCACGTGGTGGCCGGCGTGCCCACGTGCACCTGGGTGCTGGCGGAGAAGGGGTGAGCGGCACGCTCCACATCGTGGCGGTGCCCATCGGCCACCCCGACGACATCACGGTCCGGGCGCTGCGCGTGCTCCGCGACGCCACCGTCGTCGCCGCCGAGGACACGCGCACCACCGCAGCGCTGTTCTCGCACCACGGGATCAGCGCGTCGATCCAGTCGTTTCACGACCACAACGAGGGCCAACGCGTCCCCGCGCTGCTGCGACTGCTCGCCGGCGGCGCCCGCGTGGCACTGGTGTCGGAGGCGGGCACGCCCCTGGTCAACGACCCCGGCTTCCGCCTCGTACGTGCCGCCATCGAGGCCGGGATTCAGGTAGACGTCTTGCCGGGGGCCTGCGCCGCCGTGGCGGCGCTCTGCGGCGCGGGGCTACCCGTGGACCGCTGGCTCTACGCCGGCTTCGTGCCCCGGGCGAGCGGGGACCGCGCGCGCCTGGCCGACGAGATCGGCGGCCTCGACGCCACCCTGGTGTTCTACGAGTCGCCACAGCGGCTGGGCGGGACCCTCGACTGGATCGCCGGTACGTGGCCGGGGCGAGCGGTCTGCGTCGCGCGCAACATCACGCGGCAACACGAGCAGTGGCTTCGCGGCACGGCCACCGAGGTGCGCGCCGCCCTCGGCGACGAGACCAGGGGCGAGGTGGTGCTGCTGCTCGCACCCCCGGAGCGGGCCCCCCTGGCGCCGGATGCCGGGGCTCTGGTCGAGCAACTGCTGGAGCGCGGCCTGGACCCGCGCTCCGTACGCGACGCCGTGGCGGAGGCCACGGGCCTTTCGCGGCGGGAGGCATACCGGGTGGTGCTCGGGGCCCTGGGTCGCACGGGGGAAAGCAGCTAGGCCCGGGGACCCGGCCCGTCGCCTCGCGACTCGACGCTACTCGATGCGCACCATGGCGCAGGTCAGGCCGATGCGCTCCTCCTTGCCGTCGCACTCCTTGTGTCGGTCGAAGTACACGACGTGACGCCCCTTCTCGGCCAGCGGGATGTTGGCGTCGAACCGCGGCCCCCACTTCTTGTCGTCGGTGGCCACGATGCCACCCGGCCCCTTCACCCAGTCGACCCAGGTGTCGGCCGTGTAGGTGCAGCCGGCCCCACCGCGTTGGCCCTTCGCCAGCATCGCGGAGAACTTGATCGTCCCCGCCGCCTGCACCGCCGCGTGGTTGTCGGCCGCGTCGGGTGCCCAGGCGTTCTCGGTGTCTTCACAACCCTCCCACGCGTAGTCGGTGGTGGTCGTGACGAACTTCCCCGCGCCGATCGCGTTTTCCAACTCGCTGAGCTTGCCGTCGACCATCGTCTGGTACTTGTCCTGCAGTGTGAGCTGGCAGGCCATCTTGTCGACCGCGAAGTTGAACTTCCCGCGGATCTTGTTGTTGGGGTTGTTGTCGACCTTGCGCTGCTGCTCCTTCTCGGCCGGCTTGAGCGACTTGAGCTCCTTGTTGACGGCCTCGGCCGCCTTCGTCGCCTCCTCCAGCGACACACCCGCCACCGGGGCGATCGCCGCCGGGTCGCAGACGCCGTCGTGAACCGAGGCGTACGCCTTGCAGAACCCCTCTGCATTGGGCTTGGTCTCCAGGCAGGTCCCGATCCCCTTGTCGCTCACGCTGCAGGTGTACTGGTAGACCGAGCCCACCGAGCCGGCCGTGTAGTCGGCCACCAGCTTGCCACCCTCGTCGCGGAAACGGAGGCGCGCGGAGGGCTCGGGCTTGTTGGGCCCGGTCGGTTGGGGCTTGCTGTAGACGAACGCCTTTCCCGCCATGGCGTTGACATCCAAGTCGCAGGCGGGTTTCTCGGCCTTGGCCGCCGGTTGGGGCGGCTGGGGCATGTCGCAGGCGAGGAGGAACAGCACGATCATCGGGCACCCGGGTGGTCACGGTGCTGTAAAGCCGCGGCTACCGGCGTGTCAAGCGGTGGAATGGCCGACTCCGGCATGGCCGCCCGCCCCGGACCCGATCGCCGACGCCATCACCGTTGACGAGGATTTTACCCCTGCCCTGTCACACTTGTTGTCTTATTGCGGCGCTGCGAGCTTCAAACCGCCGGGTGCCTTGACGGACTCCTTGCGGGATGGCGTGGAAATCGCAGACTGACTCTGCTACAAGGCGAGGCCTCGTTTCCCCCCACCGGCGCAACTGCGCCAGGAGTTTTCCGTGACGTTCATTTCGGAAGCCGTCGAGTTCTACAAGGAAGGCAAGTGGGGTATGCACCTCATCTTGGCGTGTCTCCTCGTTTCTATCGGGATCATCATCGAGCGCGTCAAGGTGCTCTGGGTTGACTGCGCCGAGAACAAGCACGCGCTGCTCACGGGGTTGAACCAGCACATCATGCGCGGCGACACCCAGGCGGCAATCCGCTGGCTGTCCAGCCAGAAGCAGGGGCCGATCAGCCGGATCCTCCGCGCGGGCCTCATGAAGGCGCACCGCCCCGACAAGGAAATCCAAGCGGCCCTGGACCAGGCCTCCCTCTCCGAGGTGCCCCGCATCGAGGCGCGCACCGGCTACTTGGCGGTGTTGTCCAACGCGGCCACGCTGGCCGCGCTGCTCGGCACGATCTCGGGTCTCATCACCACCTTCGGCGCGGTCTCCGACGCCGACCCGGCCGCCCGCGCGATGTTGCTCTCCGCCGGCATCTCCGAGGCCATGCACTGCACCGCCTTCGGCCTCGGCTCGGCGGTGTTCGTCATCCTCATCTACGCGGTGATCCAGGCGCAGACGCAGCACATCCTCGAGGCGATCAACGAGTCCGTAGTGGCCGAGATCAACTTCGTGCTCTCGAACCGCGCGGCCAAGCAAGAAGGCGCGGCGGCGGCGGGCTAGCCATGGGCGTCCAGGTCGAAGGCGGCAAGGGCCGCGGCAAGGGACAGATGGTGGACCTCAACTTGGTTCCATTCATCGACTTCATGTCGTGCCTGATTGCCTTCCTGATGATCACGGCGGTTTGGACGGAGATCCACTCGCTCAACATCGAGCAGAGCGTCAACACCGACCCGCCGGATCCCAACATCGTGCCCGACGAGGTGCCGCCGCTCACCGTTCACGTGCGGAGCGACGGCCACTGGATCGGGCGCAAGGTCGAAGAGGGCACCAACATTCCGAAGCTGGGCGACAGCTACGACTACGCCAAGCTGCAGGAAATCATGGCCAAGGACCACGAAACCTATGCCGACAAGGACACGGTCATCATCAACACCGATGACGGCGTGGACTACCTCGAGATGGTGACCGTCCTGGACATGTCCCGGAAGGTTGGCTACCCCAAGACGCTGCTCGCCGGCAGCGCCCCGCAGGCCGTTCCCCCCGAACTCGCGGTGCCGTCCGCGCCCGCCCCCGGATAACGCATGCCCGTCCTCACGCCCGAGCGCCGTCCCGCCTACCCGCCCATCGGGAGGCTGCGCACCAGCCCCCTGTCGGGCGGGAAGAAAAGCGGCTTCGTGAGTCTCAACCTCACGGCCATGGTCGACATGTTCACCATCCTGGTGATCTTCCTGGTGCAGATCTTCAAGGCTACCGGCGAGGTCGAGCTCTCGGAGCGGATCAAGGTGCCCACGAGCATGGCGGGCGAGCCGCTGGAGGACCAGACCGCGGTCATCCAGGTGGCGGAAGCCAGCGATGCACCCGGGCAGTTCGCTATCCTGCTCCTCGACAACCAGCGCATCCCGGCCGAGGAGATGGGTGACCCACTCGTCGACCAGGCGGGTGGGCCGATTCCCGGCCTGTCCAAGAAGCTGGAAGAAGCCAGGTTGTTCCGTGAGAAGATCGAGGGTCGCGATCAAACACAGGCCTTCCAGGGCTCGCTGGTCATCCAGGCCGACATCGGGACCGACTTCCGCCTCGTCCGGCGGGTGATCGGGTCGGCCAACGAGGGAGGCTGGGCGAAGATCAAGTTCGTGACCACGCCCACGAAGTCCGACGTGCCCGAGGAAGGCGAGGCCGCCGCCGAAGGGTAGGCGTCGCCGCGCACGACGGGGCCGCCCTCGCGAGGGGGGGGCCCCGGTCTTTTTTTCCACC
>CAYHRZ010000251.1:0-4355 GCA_964359125.1 uncultured Klebsiella sp.
GAGGAGGCCCGCGCGGTGGCGGCGGTCCGGCCCGCGCCGTCCCCCAGCGCGGCCCCGGCCCCGGCGCCCGCTGCCGCCACCCCGGCAGCGAAGCCGCTGGCCAGCCTGCGCCCGGACCAACTGGCCGACGTCGTCGCCGCGCACATCAGCGGCGCGGTCCCGGAGATCGGCGCGGTCTACATCGCCAACGCGCTTTTGATGGACGATCGCGCGATCCTCACCGCGCTCTGGAAGGCGCACCGCGCCCGCTTCGCGCACGCCGGGTCCATCGACGCGGCCGTGGCCTGCACGATGGTGATCCGCGCCCTGGGTGGCGTGCCGGCTGGCCAACTCGCCGCCGCGCACGCCGTGACCGACAGCACCGACTGGCTGGTCTGGGTCGACGTCGACAACGGCCCCGTGGCCGCTTTCCGCGACGCCCGGGCCCTGTTTGGCGGCCGCGTCTAGGCGACCGCGCCGCTACTCGAGGTACGCCCGGAGTCGGGGCCCGAGTGCCACCGGAGCCTGTCGCAGCGCCGCGAGGTTGGCACTGCCGGTGAGGACCATCGCCATGCGCAACTCGGCGACGACCTGGCCGAGTGCCCGGTCGAGTGCCTCGTAGCCGAGGGCCTGCGCCTGGAGCAGGGGGCGGGCGATGCCGGCGCAGGTGGCGCCCAGCGCGAGGGCCCGGGCCACGTCGAGCCCCGTCGCCACTCCACCAGTGGCGCACACCTCCACCGGCATCCCTCGGAGGCGCGCCACCGCCGCCGCCGTGGGGATGCCCCAGTCCCTGAAGGTGCGCGCCGCCGCCGCCTGCGCCCCCTCGGCGCGGTGCATCTCGACGGCCACCCAACTGGTGCCCCCGGCGCCACCGACGTCGACCCAGCCCACCCCCGCCCCGAGCAATCGCTCCACCACCCGGCGCGACAGCCCGGCGCCGGTCTCTTTCACCAGGACCGGGGCGCCCAACTCCTCTACGATGCGGCGAATGCCGGCGAGCACGCCGCGAAAGTCCCGGTCGCCACCCGGCTGCGCCATCTCCTGGGCCGGGTTGAGGTGGATCGCCAGCGCGTTGCTCCCGGTACGATCGAGCAACTCCCGCACGGTGGCCGTGGGCGTCTCGGCCGCCTGCACGCCGCCCAGGTTGGCGACCAGGAGCGCCGTGGGCGCCACGTCGCGCACGAGGTAGCCGTCGGTCACGCCGTGCCGCAAGAGCGGCCGCATGGAGCCGAAGTTGAAGCCGACCCCGTGGGCTTCGGCGGCCCGCGCGAGGTCCCGGTTGATGGCGGCGGCGGCGGGGGTGCCGCCGGTCATGGCCGCGATGACCAGTGGCGCCCGGAGGCGCTGTCCCAACCACGGCACGCTGACGTCGAGCTCGTCGGCGTGCAGTTCCGGCAGCGCGTCGTGGACGAAGTCGACTTCCTCGAAGAGCGGTCCCTTGCCGACGAAACCCACATCGCCACTCACCGCGAGTTCGAGGTGGTCGGCCTTCCGGGTGACGATGTCGGCGGCCTGTGCGCTTCGGGGGTCGGGCATGATCGCGCTTTCCTATCCCGGTGGCGGCGTCCACTTCCGCATCGCGAGTGTTAGGCCGGGGCCGGGAGGCCTTCGATGCTGGTGCTGGCGATCGCCGGGTGCATTTTCGACTACGACGAAGACAGCTTCGTCGAGGCCTACGCGCAGGTGCAGTGCGCGCGACTCGCGGAGTGTTTCCGCGGGTACTACGAAGACGAGTACGACGGCGAGATGGACGAGTGCATCGACGACGGCGAAGACGCCTTCGACAGCGTCGACAACTGCGACTTCGACGAGGACAAGGCCGCCGACTGCATCGAGGAACTGCGCTCGGACAGCTGTGGCGACTGGTACGGCGACGACCACGACGACTGCTGGGAGGTCTTCGACTGCGGCCGCTAGGACGCCGCGCCGACCACGCTCACCGGGATCGCCCCCGGGCACACCGCCACGAAGGCATCGAGCGCCGTTGGGTCGGGAAAGATCGCGATCGCCACGTCGCCGCCACCCGCGCCGCTCGGCTTGGCGGCGCCGCCAAAGACGGCCGCGAGTCGGTCGATCTGCGCGAAGGCGTCGAGGTCGTAGTCCACGCCGGCCTCCTTGCCCATCGCGCGGAGCAAGGCGTAGTTGGCCCGCGCCACCCGCACCGGGTCGCTCATGAAGCCCTCGACCAGCGCGGCGCTCTCGGCCACGAACGCGTCCCGGCCGCTCCAGGCGCGGTAGCGCTGCACCCGGGGGCCGGTGAGCGCCGGCTGCCCCGACCACACGGCCACCAGCGGTGGCGCCGCGACGCTGTCGCGAACCGGCCCGCCCACCACGAACGGGCGCAAGCCACCGTTGAGCGAGGCGTAGACGTCGATCCCCGAGCCGCCGCCCTGTACTTGGCGGTGGACCTCGTAAGCCCACTCGGGCGCCAGGTCGGCGGCCACGACGGCGGCCACCGTGGCTGCGGCCGAGCCACCGAAACCGGGCTTCACGCCCAGCCCCGCCACGGGGCGGTCGTCCGAGAAGACGTACCGGCGGGGTGGTGCCAGCGCCAGGGCGGCGCGCACGAAGCGGTCGCCGCCCGGCGTGACGATCTCCACGTTGGGCGAGGGAAACACCTCGCATCGCACGCCGCGATCCACCGCCGCCACCAGGGCCGGGGCCCCGTCGAGCACCGCGTACTCCCCGACAACCACGAGCTTCCCGGGGGCCACGACGACCCGAGACGCGGTCACTCGGGGTTGCTCACCAGGCGCGCGGGACCGCCCGCCGAGAGCACCTGTACCCGCTCCGCCACTTTCCCGAGGCGCGCCGCCACCTCCAGCGCGTCGTCGCGCTCGCAGAGCACCTTCACGTTGGGGCCGGCGTCCATGGTCCACGCGCAGCGCACGCCTTTCTTCCGCAGCGACGCGACGGTTTGTTGCGCCCACACGCTACCCGACTTCCAGTAGTTGACCGGGGGATCGGCCGCCATAATGCACGCGTGCATCCGCAGGGCCGACCGCTCCATCACCGGCGCGAGCGCGTCGAGGTCGCGACCACGAATCGCCGCCCTGGCCGCCGCCACGTCGGCGGGGGCACTGGCCACCCACGCCGGGTAGTAGGGCGAAGTGGCCTGGGTGAGCGCCATGCCCTCGCGGGACGAGATTTCCTTCGGGCCTGCGTCGAAGATCGCGACCACCATGCGCACGTCCCAGAAGTCTTCGTTCTCGATCGGCCAGGCGTAGCTGTCCATCCCGTCACCGCGCTCCCCGGCCTTCCACTCCACCCAGCCGCCGAAGATGGATCGCGATGCCGAGCCCGACCCGCGGCGCGCGAGGATCGACAACTGCTCCGCCGAGGGTTTTTGCCCGGCCGCCGCAGTGGCGGCGAGCACCCGGGCCGCGAAGCCCGAGGAACTCGACGCGAGGCCCGCCGCCGTGGGGAAATCATTGTGACTCACGACGCGCACGCGCGGTCGCCAACTGTCGACGAGATCAAGGACGGCGAACACCTTCGCAGCCTCGGCCTCGGACGCGGGGGCGCCGTTGAACTCGAAGGCGTCCTGTTCCGCCCCCCAGGTGACCGTGGTGGTGGTCGAGAACGGCGCCAGTGTCAGGGAGATGGACGGCACGGCGGGCAGGTTCAACTGGCGTTCCCGTTTCCCCCAGTACTTGCACAACGCGATGTTCGGGTGGGCGGTGGCGGTGGCGGTGCTCACGGGGCTGCCTTATCAGGCCGGCTACCGGGGGGTGCCTCGATGTTGTGTTTCGCGGGCCTCGCCGTAGCCGCCTCGCTCGACGGGTTGCTGGCCCGAGGGGAGGTCTCGCTCCTCGAGACCTACCCTGACGGTCGCCTCAAGCAGGTGACGGCGATCGCACGTTTGCCGGTGACGATGGACCGGGTGTGGGCCGTGCTCACCGACTACGCCAGCTACGAGACCTGGATGCCCCAGGTACGCGACAGCACGGTCGCCGGGACCGAGGGCGGCCGCACCCTGGTCGACTGGACCGTGGCGGTGGTGGGTCCCGACGTCAAGTTCCGGCAGTCCATCGCCGCGGACCGCGCGGCGGGGACGATCAGGGCCACGCACGCGGGTGGGGCGATGCCGGGCTCCACGTGGTCGTGGCAGCTCAGCAGCGAGGGCGACCGCACCCTCGTCGAGCGCACGGTGCGGGTGAACGTCGTCGACAGCAACTGGTTCGTGAAGCAGGTGGAAGACGAGCACCACACCCTGGACTACGGCATCAACAGCGCCGTCGGGGTGGTGGAGTTGCGCGGCCTGGCCCGGAAGCTCGCGGCGCCCTAGTCACCGCACCAGGGCGCGGTAGGCGGTGGCGTTCTTTCCGACCACCACGCGGTCGCCGTCGACCACGATGGGTCGGCGCAGCAAGTTG
>CAYHRZ010000251.1:4365-7723 GCA_964359125.1 uncultured Klebsiella sp.
CCGCTGCCTCGACGAACGCGTCGGTCGCCGGTGGGGTGTCCTTCCAGTTGTGCCGCTGGGCGGTCGCGTGGCGGGTGTTGAGCACGGCCGAAACGGATCCCGCGGCGACCAGGATGGCGCGCACCTCGGCCGCGGTGATCGGGCGCTTGGCGTAGTCGCGCTCCTCGGCGCCGGGGAGCAGGGTGCGCACGAGACCTCGTGCGTCGCGACACGTCGTTCAGGTCGACTTGTAGAAGAAGGTCATGGGCGGTGGTTATCCCGGCTGCTCAGGCCCCGCAGATTGTGACGCTGTATACTTGGCCGCCGGCCAGCGCCTCGGCGGCCTGTCGTACCGACCCCTCGTGGGACTCGTCGACCAGCGCGATCGCCACGCCGCCGCCGCCGGCGCCGGCGAGCTTGGCCCCGCGGGCGCCCGCCGCCTCCATGGCGCGACACAACTCGTCGAGCTCCCGGGTCGAGACGCCGATCCGTCGCAGCAGCCAGTGGGCCTCCTGGATGAATGGCCCGATGTCGTCGCCGCGGCGGAGCCGAGCGGCGACCATCTCGGTAATCGCGCCCAGCCGGAGCAACTCGGCCTCGGGCCTGCGCTTGGCCACCTTGGCCACCATCTCGGCGGTGTTCCCGGCTGTGCCCGTGTTGGCCACCACCAGCCGGAGGGGGCGGGCCAGTTGCAGGGGCGACGGGCGTTCCCCCCGGCGGAAGATCACCGGGCAGCCCATCGCGCTCACGGTGTGGTCCAGTCCACTCGGGTTGCCGTGGAACACCCGCTCCACGCCGAAGCCACGCTCCACGCACTCCGCGGTCGTTGCCACTCGGCCCTCGCGGGCGGCGACCGCCCGCACCATCGCCACGGCCAGCGCGGCTGACGACCCCAGCCCGCAGCCCACCGGCAGCTCACTCTCGATGCTCACACCCACGCCCTCCGGTGGGACGAGCGTGGCGAGCGCGTCGGGCAAGCGGGCGTCCCACACGTCGGTGCCCTCGATCTCGGAGGGCCCGGAGCGGTCGCGCAGGGTCACTCGCGTGTAGAGGTCCACCGCCGCAGCGACGGCCCGGTGGCCGTAGACGACGGCGTGCTCGCCCACGACGATGACCTTCCCCGGAGCGGTGCCGACGTAGGTGCCCGGCGGCGGGGGCACGATGCGCTCGGTGACGTTTGGATCCCGCGGAAAGCGCACCGGCGGGCGGGGCTCGGGCCCGCTCACGCGCGCAATGCCTCGAGGATCGAGCGTGCACGCTCCAGGGTGAACTCCCGCGCGTCGACCAGGGCCTCGACCACGACGGGGAGCTCCGCCGCCGTGGCGCCGGCGCCGGTGGCCACCGACCGCGCGTGCATCCGCATGTGCCCGCGCTGGATGCCCTCGTTCGCCAGCGCCCGCAGCGCGCCGAGGTTCTGGACGAGTCCCACCGCCGCCATCAGGACCGAGAGGTCACGGGCGCCGTTGACCGCCGCGAGTCGCAGGCTGGCCTGGACCGTGGGGTGAACGCGGATCGCGCCCGACACCGTACCCACCTGCATCGGCACCGCGATCGCGCCGTGCAGCACGCCCTCACGCACTTTCCAGGTCGTGAGCGGCCGGTACTGCCCGTCGCGCGCGGCGTAGGCGTGGGCTCCCGCCTCGATCGCGCGCCAGTCGTTGCCCGTGGCCAGCGCGGCGGCGTCGATGCCGTTCATCACGCCCTTGTTGTGGGTGGCCGCCCGGTAGGGATCCGCGTAGGCAAAACGCCACGCGGAGGCGATGCCCTCGGCGGCCTCCTGCCCCTCCACGTCGTCCTGGGCGAGCAAGTCCACCGGCAACGCGACCCGGGCCCGGGCCACGCGACGGTCGGCCAGGTTGGAGAGGATGCGCAGGCCGACCTTCCCGCCGGTGACGACGGCCAACTCCGGCGCCAGGCGCTCCGCGATGGTGTTGACCATGTTGGCCCCCATCGCGTCGACGCAGTCGAGGAAGAAGTGCAGCACGACCATCGCCTCGGGCTCCTCGCCGGGCTCGTCGTAGGTGAGTTCCCGCACCTCCAGGCCGCGGAGGCCGCCGCCGAGCCGCTCGAGTTGGGGGTGCACGGCAGCGGCGATCGCGTGGAGCCGGGGCAACGCCGCGCGCAGCCGCGACGCGGCCCCGTCGGTGCAGCCGGTGAGCTGCACCTGGCCGATCATCACGCTGTCGTCGCACTCGCCCTGCAGGCCCCCCGCCAGCCGGGTGAGCCTTGCCATGTTGCTCACCGCCGCCACCACGCTCGGCTCCTCCACCACCATCGGGACCAGGCGGTCCTCGCCGTTGAGCAAGAGGTTGACGGCCACGCCGAGGGGAAGCGCGTGGAGGCCCACGACGTTCTCGATCATCGCGTCGGCCACGTCGATGCCGAGCCCACCGCCCGCGGTCAGCGCGTCGCCCTGGGTCGGCTCCATGCCCGCGGCCACCAGCGCCGCCGCCCTGCGCTCGTCGACACCGAGTTTGAAGAAGCCAGGGATACGCGAGGAGGGCACGCCGCGGTTCTAACAAGATACCCCTGTGTGATGTTCTTGCTGCTCTCCGCTCCCGCCCTCGCGGGCGACGTACTCCTCCTCGGCGCCAGCTACGTCGACCGCAACGACCTGGAGATTCTGGCGGAGAACCTGCTCGACGAGGGTAGTGGCGCCGACCGCGACGTGGAGGCGCTGTGCGCGGGGGGTCTGACCTGGGCGAAACACGTGGACTTGGTGAGCACGGATGAGACCTGGGCCACCACCATCGTCGACACGCCCTGGAACACGGTCTTCATGCACGAGTTCGCCGACGTGGCCGACAACGCGCCCGACAGCGAGGAGTTCCTTGCCAGCGTGGAGGCCGGGAAACAACTGGGTACCTGGTTCGCCGGCAACGGCGCCGACGTGTTCGTGTGGATCGCCTGGGGCGACATCGACGGCGGCCCGGACTACGACGACTACACCGGCATGCAGGACGGCCTGCGGCGCGGTGCCGAGGCGCAGGTGGCGGGCATGGCCACCGTCGGCGTGAACGCCTACATCGTGCCGATCGGCGAGGCCTTTCGCGCGGTGTGGGCGGGGGAAACGGACCCGCTCGCCGAGGGCACCCTCTTCTACCGCTTGTACGACACCGACGGCGAGCACCCGTCGACGACGGGTTCGTACCTCGCCGCGCTGGTGATCTACACGTCGCTCACCGGTCGCGACCCGGCCGGCCTCTCGGCGCCCCGGGACGTCCTCGCGGACGACCTCCCCCGCCTCCAGGCCGCGGCCTCGGCCGCGGTGACCGAGACGGCCGCCGCCGGCTACGTCTACCCCTGGCAGGGGAGCGACACCGGCGACACGGGCACGGTCGACACGGGCACGGTCGACACGGGCACGGTCGACACGGGC
>CAYHRZ010000252.1:0-7719 GCA_964359125.1 uncultured Klebsiella sp.
TCCACGTGCTCCCCGGCCAGTTGCTCGGGCGCGGCCCAAGCCGGCGTGCCCACGAAGCCCTCCGCCCGGCCGGGCGGTCCGGCCACGCCGAAGTCGACGAGGGTGGCGCGCCGCCCCACCAGCACGTTCGTAGGCTTCACGTCGCGGTGGACGATGCCCACGCGGTGGAGGTGGCCCAGGGTCTCGGCAAGCTCGTCGGCCAGCGCCCTCGCCCGGGCGTGGCGCTCGGCCACGGGCCGCGCACGCAGCTTTTCCGCCAGCCCGGCCAGGTCGATTCCGTCGACCAGCGGCATCGCGAACCAGAGCCGGCCGTGGGCTTCGCCGTGGTCCAGCACCGGGAGGACGCCGGGACAGGTGAGGCCCTCGAGCGTCTGGATCTCCCGCCCGAACCGCACCCGGTCTCCACCCGGCCGGAGGAGCTTGAGGGCAACCTCGCCGTCGCGACCGGGCTGCGCGGCAGACCACACCTCGGCCATGGCGCCCTCGCCCACCAGCCGCCGCAGCGACCACCGGCCAACCACCGCCTCCGGCCGCGGGACGAACGAACTCAGGCGCCGCCCCCGCGACTGCGGAAGCTGGATTGCCACGCGCTCGGAAGTCGCGACATGATCCCCGCGTAGCCACCCTGGGCCTCGCGGGCGAGCCGGTTGGACTCCGCGGCGTCGGCACACACGCGCGCCGCGAGCGCCGTGGCGTCGAGGTACAACATCCGGAAGCCGCGGGACTGCGCCAGCCTCACCGCAGCCTGCGCAAGCGGAAGCGCCACCGCGGCGTCGCCCAGCCGCTCGAGGGCCCGCGCGAGGTCCAGGGAGGTTTCTATCCGCCGCTGGGGCGGCAAGTTGCCGAGGCTGGCCTCGGCCTCGACCACCGCCGCCCGGGCAGGACCCGCCTCGCGGAGCGCGGCCAGGGCGCGGGCGCGCAGCGCGTGGACGCTCGGCAAGAAGCGCTCGGGGTCGCCACCGGTGGCTTGTGCCTCGGCGTCTTCCAGGGCAGCCACCGCTGCCGTCGCGTCGCCCGTGGCCAGGCGCGTGCGCGCGAGGTGGACGGCGCAGGCCAGCCGCTCCTGCCGGATATCCATGGCCTCCGCCTTCGCCAGCGCAGCGAGCAGTTCGGCGGTGGCCTCCGACCAGGCGCCGAGTTCCAGCGCCGCCAGCCCCCGGATCCGGTGCGCGGCCACCGAGGGCGGACCGCCGGCGCCCGCGCCCTCGGCCTCAGTCTCGGCGATCGCGTCGGCCCCGTGCTCCCACGCGCTCACCGGGTCCCCCTGCCCGAGTTCCACCTCGGCAAGGTTGGCAAGCGCCGCGGCACGCATTCCATGCATTCGCAGGTCGCGATACAGGGTTTGCGCTTCCATCAGGCCGCTGGCCGCGCTCGCGAGTTGTCCCCGGGAGCACTGCACCGCCGTGAGGGCCAGCAACAGGTCCGCGCGGGCGCGGGGGGACTGCCCGGCCGAGGCCTGGATCAAGCCGTCCTGCGCGTGTCGCTCCACGTCGTCGATGTTGCCGCGACTCCACGCGATGTGCGCGCGTACCAGGAGCCCCTCCGCGATGGACTCCCGCTCCCCGAGGTCTCGGGCTCGGGCCAAGTTGGCCACCACCATGGCCTCCGCGTCGTCGATCTTCCCCGCCGTCCGGAGCACGCGCGACAGGCGCATCCGCGCGCGTACGGCGCCCCGGTCGTCGCCTACGCGCTCGGCCAACGAGACGGCGGCTGTGAGCACCTCGCGCGCCTCCGTCCACTTGCCGCGCAGGTACCACACCTCGGCTCGGGCCAGCAGCAACTCCTGGCGCGCCGCCGCGAACTCGCTGATATCGAGGTCCACGCGGGCGGTGTCTTCCAACTCCAGCGCGCGGTCCGTGAGTTCCCAGGCCTCGGCGTTGAGCCCGCGTTCCCGCATCTTCTTGGCCCCCGCCACCACCTGCAGGTACGCGCGCCCCACCTCGCCGGCCGCCGTCCAGTGCTGGGCCACGCGTTCGATGCTGGTGACCGTCTGGCCGAAGCGGCGCTCGAGCGCCGTCGCGAATGCGCGGTGCAGGTGTGCGCGGCGGTCGTCGCCCAGGGACCGGTACAAGACCGTGCGCAACAACGGCCGGGCGATCACCGCGAAGCTGTGGGGCCCGGCGCTGCGCACCCGCACCAATCCGTCCTGGTCGAGGCGGTACAGCGACTCGTTCGCCGCCTCCTCGCCCAGGTCCAGCACCTCGAGCAGCACTTCCAACTCGGCCTCGTGGCCGTACACCGCGAGGGCGTCGGCCAGCGCGCGGTCGGCAAGGTCGAGGGCATCGATGCGCGGGCGGATGCGGGCCCCGACGGCGGGGGGGACGTCGAGGTGCCCGTCGGCAATTTCCTCTGGCTCCACCACCAGTCGCCAGCCGCGGGCGTGGCGTTCCACCAGCCCGGTGCCCACCATCCACAAGAGCCAGTCCACCGTCGCGCCGGGGTTCCCCCCCGTCTCCGCGTGCAGTCGCGTGCCGATCGCCTCGGAGGCCTTCCCGCCGCCGAGCAGCGATGCCGACAGGACCACCGACTCCTCCACGCTCAGGGGGGAAAGCGAGATCGTCTGGCCCAGCACCCGCATCGCGTCCAGGCGCGGCGAGTGAACCGTGGCGTCGAGACCCAGCACGAAACACACCGGCTCGGTGGCGAGGGCGCGGGCCACGTGCAGGCAACCGTCGAGCGCCGGCAGCAACGCCGCGTGGACATCGTCGACGATCACCACCTGCGGCGTGGTCCGTGACAAGCGCGCGAAACTCTCCGCCAGCAGGTCGTACAGCCGCGTCCGCGCGCTGCCGCCCCCGGCGGCCTCCACCGCCTCGCGGGCGGCGTCGCCGAGCGCGGTCGCCGCGTCGGGGCCGAGTTCCGAGCGCACGCTCTCCGCCAGCCGGAGGATCACGCCCATCGCGCCGTCGGGACGGCCCACCCGGACCCGGTGGATGCCCAGTCCCACCACGCGAGCGGCATCGGCGGCCGCCTGCAACATGGTGCTGCGGCCGCTCCCTTCTTCACCTTCGACCACCACCACGCCGCCCTGCTTGCGCGTGAGCGCGGCCACGGCGTCCGCGATCGCGTCGACCACCGGCTGCCGACCCACGGCGGGGGGTGTCCACCGGGACGCCGCCGGGGTGGCGTCGGGCGCCACCTCCAGGCGGAACAAGACCTCCTGGGCGCCCCGGGGACGGCGCCTCGGGTCCTTCGCCATCAACCGACGACAGATCTCGTCGAGGTGAGCGGGCACGTCGGGCTCGACGTCGGCCGGTGCGGGCGCCACGTGGCTGCGGTGCAACTCCACGTAGCCGCCGAGGTCCTTCGCCACGAAAGGGCGGCGCCCGGTGAGCATGGCGAACAACATCACGCCCAGGCTGAACAGGTCGCTGCGGTGGTCGATGGGCTGCCCGTTCACCTGCTCCGGCGACGCGTAGGCCCAGGTGCCCACCAGCGTCGTGGACGCCTGGCTCTCGTTCTCTGGGCCCAGGTCCTTCACGATGCCGAAGTCGGTGAGCTTGCAGCGCCCGGCGCCGTCGATCAGCACGTTGCTGGGCTTCAGGTCGCGGTGGACCAGGCCGCGGGCGTGGATGTAGACCAGGGCCCGCGCGATGTCGGCCAGGACCTGCTCACAACGCTGGTACCGCTCCTGGTGCGGCACGCTGCCCAAGGCGTGGATGAGCTGGTGCAGGTCCGTGCCCTGGACGTACTCCATGGCGATGTAGGGGTGGCCGTGCAGGTCCCCGTAGGCATCCACCCGGATCACGTTGGGGTGCCGAAGTTTGGCCAGCGCGCGGAACTCCCGCCGGAAACGCTGGGCGCCGCTGCTGACCCGGCCGGACTTGAGGATCTTCAGGGCGACGGGGTTCCCGTCCGGATCGGTGGCCAGCGCGACCTGGGCCATGCCCCCTGAGCCTACCACCCGGCGGTAGACATACTGGCCGACACGCTCGCCCGGGGCAATGGTGAGGCCGCCCACGTTCAGGGGCGCGTCGGCCGTCTCGGCTGGGGTAGTAGACACGGCAGGGCTCTCACAGGTCGCTATCCAGATCTGCGGCGGCAGGCGCCTGCTAGACCGCGCCCACGTCGCGACACCAGAGATCGAGGAAGAACAGCGTCCAGAGGCGCTCGGACACGCCGCCCTCGTCGACCCGGGCGGCCAGGTGGTCGACCGCCCCCGGCATCAACAGGCGCAGCGGGTCCTCCTTGAGCGCCTCGACCCGGTCGGCAAGAAACGGCGCCAGCGGCCCCTTGAACCAGCGTCGCCAGGGCCCCGGCAGCACGCGCTTGGGGCGCGAGACGAGTGGACGGCCGAGCACCGGCTTGAGCAAGGTCCGCAGCGGCCACTTGGTGACCGGGCGGCCGACTTGGTCGCGCACCTTCCAGGGGCCGGGGAGGCCGGCGAGCCACGTCACGAGGTCGCGGTCGAGCAAGGGCGCGCGCAACCCGAGGTGGGACAGTTGGGCCACCGCCCCGGTCCGCGCGAGGGCATCTTCCGGCATTCGCCCTCTCAAGTAGGCGTGCAGGATCTCGTTGATCGGGTCGCTGACGACCTCGCGGTAGAACGGTTCGAGCGACGTGCGGCGGATACCGTCCCGCACCCAGCCCGGGTCGCGCATCAAGCCCTTCCGCGCCGCGACGTCGAACGCGATCACGCCGCCCACCAGCCGCGCCAGCCCGAAGGGCGAGTTGTCGTCTTCGATTTCCGGCCGCTGTTGGCCGAATATCGACGCCGCGAGCTTCCGTCCCGGCCCGGGAAGCCGACGCAGCCAGGTGGACAGCCGCAACTGCGCCGCGAGCACCCCCACCATGCGCCCGCCGAAGATCTCGTCGCCCCCGTCGCCACACAACACGACGTCGACCGACTGCCGCGCACACTTCCCCAGCAGGTACTGCGGAATCGCCGCCGGGTCGGTCAAGGGGGCGTCGGTCGCGCTCACCATCAGCGGCAACGCGCCGAGCATGTCGTCCGCCGAGACCTTGATCACCTCGTGTTGTGTGCGAAGGATGGTCGCGACACGACCGGCATAAGGTGCCTCGTCGTCGTCGGCGTCGTGCACCCCGACGGTAAAGGTGTGCACCGGGCCCAGTCGCGACGCCGCCCACGTGATCGCGCTGCTGTCGAGCCCGCCGGACAGGAACACGCCCACCCGGGACTTGCCGCTCGCGCGGGCCGCCACCGCCCGGAACAGGCGCTTCTCAAGCTCCGGCAAGCTCTCCTCGTCGCTCGGCATGGGGCTGTAGGGCGGCGCGTGGCGGAGGCGAAACCAGGGCTGGACCGTCGTCGTGCCGTTCTCCCAGGTGAGGCGGTGCCCCGGGGGCAACGCCATCACGGCGCGCAGCAGGGTGCGCGGGGCGTGCACGTACCGAAAGGACAGGTACTCCGCGAGGTGTTCGCGGGCGAGCTCGCGGCTGGTGCCCGGCACGTCGAGCAGCGGGCGCAAGGCCGTCCCGAAGGCCAGGCGCCCGCCCTGGTCGGTGTAGTAGAGCCTACGGATGCCGAAGGGATCCCGGAAGAGGTGGAGGCGTCGAGGCCCCCGCTCCCACACCGCCGCCACCCAGGCCCCGTCAACCTGCGCGAACACCCCGGCGCCCTCGGACTGCCACCCGTCGCGCACCAGTTCGGCCGCCCCCTGCCCCGTCTGTGGCGCGCGGTCGAAATGCCCGGCCACGCACACCACCAGCGCGTCGCTGCTGGCCATGGTGCTCCGCGCGCGAACCGAGAAAGCCACGGTTTCACCTAGGTAACGCGAGCCGGCAGGCAGAGCGTCACGCTCGGCGTCGGTCGGGGGGCCGTCACGACGAACAATACCGGCGATGCCGCCCATGCGCGCCGCCTGTATCCCCGCGCGGGCGCCGGGGTTGCTATTGTGGCCAGCGCATGGCCCTGCGCATCCACGAGCTGCTGAAGTTCGCCATCGACAACCGAGCCAGCGACATTCACTTCGCCGCCGGCGAGCGCCCCGCGATCCGCCGTGACGGCGAGATCCAGCGACTCGACGTCCCGCCGTTGCAGAACGACGACGCCAAGCGACTGGCCTACTCGATGATGCCCGAGAAACAACGCATCGCCTTCGAGAACAACCTCGAGACCGACTTCGCGATGGCGTTCAAGGGACTCGCGCGATTCCGAGTCAACGTCTTCACCCAGTCGCGCGGCATCGGCGTGGTGATGCGGCAGATCCCCACCAAGGTCCTCACCATGGAGGAACTCGGCCTTCCTCCAGTCTTCCAGCGCATCGCCTCCTTCAAGCGCGGGCTGGTGCTCGTCACCGGCCCCACCGGCTCGGGCAAGTCGACCACCCTGGCCGCCGTCGTCGACTACATCAACCGCAACCGGCACGAGCACATCCTGACCGTGGAAGACCCGGTGGAGTTCGTCCACACGCCGATGAAGTGCCTCATCAACCAGCGCGAGGTCGGCACCGACACGAAGAGTTTCGCCAACGCACTGCGGAGTGCGCTGCGCGAGGACCCCGACGTGATCCTCGTGGGCGAGATGCGCGACCTCGAGACGATCAGCCTCGCCATCTCCGCCGCCGAGACCGGTCACCTGGTGTTCGGCACCCTGCACACTAATTCCGCCCCGGAGACGGTGGACCGCGTGATCGACGCCTTCCCCCACGAGGCGCAGCAGCAGATCCGCACGATGCTCTCCGCCTCGTTGATGGCCGTCGTCACGCAGGCCCTCATCAAGAAGCAGTTCGAGCCGGGCCGCGCCGCCGCCCAGGAGATCCTCATCGTCAACGCGGGCATTCGGAACCTCATCCGCGAGAACAAGCTGTTCCAGATCCCGTCGCTCATGCAGGCGGGCAAGGCCGACGGCAACCAGACGATGGCGATGGCGCTCAAGGACCTCGCGCTGCGCAAGAAGATCAGCCGCGAGCTTGCGATGCAGTACGCCAACGACCCCAAGCTCTTCGACGACGTGCCGGCGCCCGGCAGCGCCCCGAGGACCGGGGTGCCCCGGTGACGGTGGTGGTCAACGGTGAACCGCGCGACGTGCCCGACAACAGCGACGTCGTGGGCCTGCTGAGGCTCCTCGGCGCCCCGGTCGACGGCGTGGCGGTCGCGCTCAACGGCGAGGTCGTCCCGCGGGGACAGCAAGAAGGCACGGCCCTTCGCCCCGGGGACCGGGTGGAAGTGATCCGCGCGGTGGGCGGAGGCTAGCGCGCGGACGAATCAGCCTGCCGGGCAGGCGACCGACCGGCTATCGTCGCGCGGTGCTGCTCCTCGTGCTGCTCCTCGTTCCGCCCGCACTGCCCTGTGACGACGACGCCTTCGCCGCCCTGCCCGAGCCGTCGTACACCGCCACCAAGAAGGGCGTCGTCACCGGGGAGACCACGCTCGACGGCAAGGCGGTGCTGGGTGTGCGCTTCGCAATGCCCAGTCGCACGCCGATGTCAGCATGGAAACAGGCGTTATCCGATGTCGACCGGCAGGACGAGTGGGTGCCGGACCAGTTCGGCTACGACTACAACACCTGGATCGACCCGCAACACATGTACCTCCGCTTCGACGTGGGGCTGCTCTTCGGTGCCGTCCACGTTCGGCGACAACTGGTCGCGGTGATCCGCGAAGTGACCACGGCGGACAGCTACACCACCTGCTGGAAGATGGTCGAACCCGCCCCCTTCGCCGCGAAGACCGCCGCCCTCGGCACCGCCGCCGACTGGGCGCGGGCCAGCGCAGGCTGGTGGCCCGTGCGACAGGCCGACGCGGGCGTGGTGGTCGGGC
>CAYHRZ010000253.1:0-7706 GCA_964359125.1 uncultured Klebsiella sp.
ACGAGCTGCTCGACGCCTGGTGGGCCACCGGCGGGTCGCCCCAGCGCGCGGCCAACGCGATCATCGCCGAGGTCAACAAGCGCGGCGGCCGGGACGACGCCACCGCGCTGGTGGTCGACGTGTTGGCGGTCGAACAGGATCCCAGCGACGAGACCACCTTCTCCGGCCGCACCGATTTCAGCCGCAAGCTTTGACGTGTCAAGGAAGGCGGCCGATTCCCGCGCGGCCAGGGTGGCGAAGCTGGTTCAAACATTGTAGACGCCGGCCGCTATGCTCGCCTTGCTCACCCTCTCGACCCTCGTCCGCGCCGAGGACCTCGCCGTCTCCAGCAACGTGCGGGGCGCGTCGATCCTCATCAACGGCAGCGACACCGGCTTCAAGACGCCCGCCGTCATCAGCGGCCTGTCGCCGGGAACCGTGCAGGTCACGGTACAGGACCAGTGCCGTGCGGGCGTGGCCCAGGTGGAGCTTTCCGCCGGGAAGTCGAGCCGGGTGAACGTCGACGCGCAAGAACAACTGGCCACGCTCACCGTGCAGGTGACCCCCGCCCAGGCGGTGGTCGACGTCAACGACGGGAAGGTGAAGCTCAGCCCCAACGTCCCGGTGGGCCTGCCCTGCGGCACCTACGAGTTGACGGCGGAACTGCAGGGGTACACGGCGGTGAGCTACTCCCTGGAATTGGTGGGCGGGCAGAAGTTGGACCTGCCGATCACCCTCGACAAGCTCGGGATGAGCACGGTGGAGATCGCCGTGGATCCCCGGAGCGCCTCGATCTTCTTCGACGGCAAGGAGGTCGGCAAGGACGCCGTGGCCCTGCCCGCAGTGTACGAGGGCCTCCACACCATCGGCGCGTCGCTGAAGGGCTACACCGACGCCGAGGCGCCCATCGCGGTCGGCGACGGCGACGCGATGGTGTTCAAGATCAAGCTCTCCCGCGGGGACCAGAGCACGGTCGAGGGCATCGGCGGGGCGGGGAAGCGGGCGATCGAGGAAGGCGCGAAGCAGAAAGCCAAGTCGGAGCCGAAAATCGCCGAGGACGAGGGCCCGTTGCGCGACGAGGGCGAGCCCGAGGAAACGGCCGAGCCGGAGGCCGAAACGGCGGAGGAACTGCCGGAGGAACTGCCGGAGGAACTGCCGGAGGAACTGCCGGAGGAAGAAGAGGAACCGGGGGACGACACCCTCGACGAGGAGCCGGAGGAAGACGCCGACCTCGCGCCCCAGAGTTTCTCGGAGCGCCACGCCGGCGGCACGTCGAAGTCGACGGCGAAAGCCAGTAGCTCCAAGTCCTCCGCCCGGGTCGAGCCCAAGAATCCCAAGGCGGGCCTGGACATCGCCGGCGGCACGCTCATCGCCCTCGGCGCGGTCGTGGGCGGCGTGGGCGGCGGCTACTTCTACGTGCAGACCGGGGCGTACTACACCGAGTGGCTCGGCATGGAGGACCGCGTGGACCTCATCGCGGACGCGAAGGGCCAGGAGCGCGCGCAGCAGGCGGCCGACGACTACTTCGCCGACACCGTGGCGCCCTCCGCCAACGTCTTCTACGGGACCCTAGCCGCAGGCGGCGTCCTGGCGGCCACCGGGCTGGTCCTGGTCCTGGTCGACGACGCCGGCGTCCCGGTCGTGGTGCCCACGCCGGGCGGCGGGATCGTCGGTTGGTCCGGTCGCTTCTAGCGATCGTATCGTGCGCGGGCGCCGGCGCGCCGGTGGAGACGGCACGGGCACCGGTGCCGACGGAAGCGGCCGCCGCCACCACGGGGACGCTGGTCGAGAGTTGCGAGCCCTCGGCGATGTCTCCCTGGAACGGCGGCCTGCTGGTGGGCGACAACGAGGTCGGCACCAAGCTGTTCGCCTTCGACCTCGATCTGTCGCCTCGCGCGCCCCTGCCCTTGCCGGTCGACGTCCAGGACATCGAGGCCCTGGCCACCTGGGGCAGCACGCTGGTGGTGGTGGGCAGCCACAGCCGAAACAAGGAGGGCAAGCCCCGTCCTGGTCGCGAGCGAATCCTGCTCCTGGGCGACGAGGCCCGGCTGCTACCACTCGACCTCGCCGCCTGCCCCGGCTGCGCCGCGGCGAGGTCGCTCGCGCCCAACGAGGGTGGCTTCAACATCGAGGGCGCCCTGGTGATCGGTGGGGCGCTGGTCCTCGGCCTGCGCGGGCCGCTCGCGGCGGGCAAGGCGCAACTCCTGTCGGTCGACCTGACCTCCGGCGCCGTCACCGGCGTGGTGACGGCCGACCTCGGGGGCGAGGCGTTCCGGGAGCTCGTGCCGTGGAAGGCGGGTTTCCTCGCCGTGAGCGGGCCGGTGGGGGACCCGCCGCCGGGCCAGGCGCCGGGGCACCACCTCTGGTGGTTCCCCGCGCTGGGCGCGCCGCCCGAGCGCCTCGCGGCAGACCTGCCCACGTCGACAGAGGCAATCTACCCTCTTTCTCCCTCGGAAGTGCTCTACCTGGTCGACGGTGACGGCAAGGCCGGGGCCTGCGCTACGCCGGGCACCCACGGGCGCCTGCGCGTGACCCTGCCCTGACCCGACAACCGACGTTGCCGTCGCGACCCGCCGCGATAGGATGGCACCATGCACCTGCTCTTCCTGGGGGCTTGCGGCCTCCTCGACGCGCCGGGGGAGCCCCGGGTCGAGGCCCACCGGTGTGGCGCGGGGTACTTCCCCGAGAACTCCCTGTCGGCATGCACCTACGCGCTGGAAGAGGGGTTCGGCACGCTGGAGTTCGACCTCGTCCTCACCTCGGACGACGTCGCCGTGATCCACCACGACCCCTTCGTGAACCCCGAGGTGTGCACGCTCGCCGACGGCACGCTCCTCGGCGACGACGAGGCCGACCGGGTCTACATGAAGGACATCACAGCGGCCGAGCTGCGCGAGCAGTACGTCTGCGGCGGCCTGGACGTGGAAGACTTCCCCACGCAAGAGCGGGTGGAAGAGCCGATCATGACCTGGGCGGAGCTGCTCGACCTGATCGAGCCCCACCCCGAGGTGTACCTCCACATCGACATCAAGTGGGAGGGAGAGCTCAGCCGCCCGGCCGACCTGCACGCCGACGTGGTGATGAACGAGTTCTGGGACCGGGGCCTGGCCAACGCCTACTACGTGTCGGCCGAGTACCCGGAAGTGCTCCAGGCGGTCGAGGCGCTGGACTCCAGCGTCGTCACCAGTTGGAGCTGGCCCTCCTTCCCCGACGGCGAGAGCACCACGCTGGTCGCCATCGGCCACGAGTTGCAGACCACCTTCGGCACCGAGGAGTTGGTGCAGTTGGCGAACGACGCCGGGGTGGACGAGCTGAACATCCCCTGGCAGGTGGCCGACCGACGGCGCCTAGAAGACGCCGTGGCCGCGGGCCTCCCCGTGCAACTGTGGACGATCAACACCGCCGCTGGCATGGAGGCCTTCGGCAAGTGGCCGGTCGAAGCCCTGATCACCGACTACCCCGCCGGCGACGCGCCATGATCACCCTCCTGGCCACGCTGGCCCTCGCCGAGCCCTTCCGCTTCGACCGCGTCGACATCCTCGCGGCCGACCCCGGCACGTGGATCAACTACGACCTCCCCCAGACGGGCGTGGCGTTCACGCAAACCGCCGTGCGGCTGGTGGAGCAGGTGTCGGTGTCCTGGCAACTGCCCAACAGCCGGTTCTACCTTGGCACCTCACTGGCGTCGCAGTCGCTGAGCTACGAACTGTCGCTCAAGGGCAACCTCGGCGTGCACGCCGGGGTGCAGACGGCGCTCTTGCTGCCCCGCGGTGTCTTCCTGGGCGCGCACACCCGGTTCGGTCGGCTGCGCCTCGGCCTCGGCGCCAGCGCGCTCTCCTCGGCCTCCTGGGCCCGCCCCGACTGGAGCCAGTGGCACGTTCTCCCCACCCTCGCCGTGGGCGTGGGCCGCAAGCACCAGGACGTGGGCATCCTGGACCTGCCGTAGCGCCGTCTACGACTCCTCGGCGCTCGTCTCGTCGCTGTCGCCGCTGCCATCGGTGTCGTCGCCGGGGTCGCTGCCCGGGTGCGCCCCCGTGAGGGACCACTTGGTGGCGAAGCCCAGCGGCACCAGCGCGAAGCCCGCGATGGTCACCGCCACCTCGCCGAGCAGCACCAGTAGGCCGAGCGACCGGATGCCCTGCGACGAGCCCAGCGACAGCGCCGCGAAGGCCACCACCGTGGTCGACGTGCCCAGCGCGCTGGCCCAGCCGGTGGTTGCCAGCGACTTGATGATCCCCCCGGGACCCTCCTCCTCCATGCGGTGGATGAGGTGGATCATGACGTCGATGCCGATGCCCAGCACGATCGGGATGCCCACGAAGTTGACCATCGACAGCTTGATGCCGGCCATCACCAGGAGGGCCGCCCACCAGGCCACGCC
The DNA here is from genome assembly GCA_964359125.1 of uncultured Klebsiella sp. Classification (GTDB taxonomy): domain Bacteria; phylum Myxococcota_A; class UBA796; order UBA796; family SXON01; genus SXON01. The sequence goes on from CAYHRZ010000253.1 coordinate 4,361, forward strand.
CGCCACGAGGACCGCCATCGCCCCGGCCGTCGGGCGCAGCTTTCGGAGGTCCAGCCACGTGAAGCCGAGCACCAGGAAGAAGGCCACCCCGGCGATGATCGGCGCGTCGCGCTTCATCATCCGGAACAGCACCCCGAGCGTGACGTACTCGCTGGCCACGACCTCGCCGGGCAACTCCCGCTCCACCACCTCGGTGAGCGCGTAGGCGTCGCGCATGTCCCACATGTTGCCCGCGGGCACCAACAAGAGCCGGTGCTTGCCCTCGAGCGCCCCCAGGACGTGCTGGACGGAGCGCGGCAACTCCGCAGCGGTGACCACGTGGGGGCTGGCGTCGGCCACCCGCTGGAGGTTGGCGCGGACCGCAGCCGGCAGGAACGCCACGTTGGTGTCGCCGGTCAACGCCGCGATCTCGGTGAGCACCGCCACGCGCTCGGTCTGGTCCTTGGGCAATATCGTCCGCACCGAGAGCACCTGGGCGATCTCGGGCAACTTCCCGGCATCGACCTTGGCCTTGAGCCGCGCGTAGGCCTCGTCCAGCGCCTCCTCGCTCGGGTAGCTCACGACCAGCGGCGCGTAGGATTCCTGCGCCAGCGCCTGCTCCTTCTCGCTGAGGTCGGCCCAGGCCAAGCCCTGGCGTCGCAACTCCGAGAGGTCGTACTCGAACTCGACGTCGCGCACGAAGAGCCCGGCGACCACCGTGAACCCCGCCACCAGCGTCAGGGTCATCGGCGCGAGCCGGTACACGGCGGGGAACTTGCGCCCGAAGACCGTGCCGCGCTTCACCGGGGGCCGTTGCGACGGCCGGTCCAGGGCGAGGACCAGGATCGGCATCAGCACCATCTCCGCCAGCAGCGTGAGCACCAGCCCCAGGGCCAGGAGCCAGCCCAGTTGCCGGAAGCCCGCGAAGTGCGCCATCAAGAGCGCCGCGAAACCCGCGGACGACGTGAGCGCCGCCGAGGTGCAGGCGCCGCCCACGAGATCCCAGGCGCGGACGACCGCGTCTTCGAGGCCGTCGCCCTCGTTCACCAACTCCCGCACCCGCGCGTAGAGGTGCACCCCGAACTCCACGCCGAGGCCGATGAGCACCGCGTTGACGAAGGAGGTGAAGGTGTTGAGCCCGCCGACCGACGCGCCGGCCACGCCCACCGTCCACAGGTTGCTCATCAAGAGGGGGACGAAGATGATCGCCAGCGCGCGGGGGGTACGGAAGGCGAAGGCGATGATCAAGAGCACCAGGCCCAACGACGCGCCGGTCGTCCAGACGATGTCGTCGAGGATCGACTCGTAGTCCTCCACGTTGTGGCGGTACGCGCCGCCGATCCACAGCACTTCCGCCTTGGGATGTGCCGCCTTCGCGGCGTCGAGCTCGGCGTACACCTTCACCATGAAGTGCCGGGCGAAGGGGATGTCGTGCGCGGAGCCCGTGGGGCGCACCAGCATCCGGGCCACCCCCGAGGGCGAGACCAGCCGCAGGTCCGTGCCCCCGGCGTTGAGCTTTTCAGTGATGGGGCCGAGGTCAAGCACCCGGGACGCCACGAAGGGGTTGGCGAGCGTGGCGCCGAGGGTGAGCGCCGCGCGCACACGGTCACGCACGGTCGTGAGATCCTCGACCGGCATCTGCAGCAGGCCGAGTTTGAACGTCGTGTCGTCGTCGAGTTCGTACAGGACGTAGTCGACCTCGGGCAAGGCCTCCAGTCGCGACTGCAGGTCGGCCATGAAGGCGTCCCGCGCTGCGACCTCGTCGCTCTCGGCGGCGATCGTCAGGACGTTGACGCCGCCTTCTTCGGCATCGAGCTGGGCGAGGGCCTGGGTGGACGGCTCGTCTTCCGGCATCAGGTGCAGGATGTCGCTGTCGACTTTCACTTTCGAGGCGAAAAACGCCGCGAGTAGCGACACGACCACGAGGATGCCCACCACCACGCTGCGGTGGTGGATGCACCAGCGGGCCAGCCGCCCGTAGAAGCCCTGGGGGGTGTACGACATCCCCGGCGGCTTAGCTCCCGCCTAGGGACAGGGCCACTTCCCGACGTTCCCCATGTTGTCGTCCTCGTCGCACTCCTCGACCGCGTCGGCCCCGTCGACCCGCACTCGGATAGGGGCGGCGCCCCACTCGCGTTCGGTGAGCACCACCGCGTCGCCGTAGGCCACCGCTCCCGGCTCCACGCGGTCCACCGTCACGCTCGCGATCACGACGCCGCTGTCGCCGATGAGTTCGAGGAGCACGCGCTCGGCGGCCACCTGCCCCGCGTTGGCCACCGTCGGCCACACCATCACGTCGCCGCCGCACTCGTCGAGACAAACGCCCACGTCGCCCGGGACGAGGTTCGGGAGCCAGTCGCTGGGCCCTTCCAGGGTGCCCCCCGCGCGGAAGTTGTTCCACGACAGCCAGTTCTTCTCCTGGGAGACCGGGATCGAAAGGTCGTCGTCGATGTTGGTGATGTGGTAGGCGAACTGGTTCCAGGTGGGTCGCGACGCCACCCAACTCGACGCCGCGTCGCCGATGACGGTGATGCCGTTGTAGCCGCTGAAGGTGTAGTTGTTGGATGCCAGCACAATCTCGCTGGAACCGTCGTTGTCGACATCCACGATCAGCGGGTACTCGTAGAGGGTACCGCTGGCGTGCCCGTCGAGGGCCAGTTCCACCGCGCCGGTGGCGCCGTCGTACACCCAGAGCGTCACCTCGTCGGCGTACACCACCTCGGAGGCCCCGTCGCCCTCGAAGTCGAACACGCTGGAGCCCGTCACGGACGACGAGTAGTCCTGCACCGGCATCGACCAGCGCACGCTGCCATCGGTCTCGATCACCGAGTAGTAATAGGCGCCTGCAATACCGATTTCTGGCGCGCCGTCGTCGTCGAAGTCCGCGACGGTGGGCGGGCCACCACCGCCGCCGGGCACCGCCGTGGACCACACCACGCCGGCGTCGCGGACCAGGCTCACCACGCCCCCGTAGACCACGACCACGTCGGCGCGGCCGTCGCCGTCGAAGTCGCCCACCGCCGTCATGCCGTCGCCGGTCGGCGCCGTCCACAAGACCGCGCCGTTGGTGTCGTACACCGTGTTCCCGGCCACCACCTCCAGGCCGTCGTCACCGTCGATGTCGACCGCGTAGCTCATCGAGTAGCCCACGCCGCCCTGGCCTACCCAGCGCGTCGTGCCGTCGTGGTTGAACACCTGTCGGCCGAGGATCACCTCCGCGAGGCCGGCGCCGGCGAGGGCGGCGAGGGCGGGAGAGCCCACGTACGACATCTCGTTCCCGGCCTGCCATTTCACGGTGCCGAGGTTGACCAGGCACACCACCGCAGCACCGGTCCCGGCGGTACAAACCTCTGGAACACCGTCGCCG
>CAYHRZ010000254.1:0-7678 GCA_964359125.1 uncultured Klebsiella sp.
CTGTGACCAGGATCGCATCAACGCACGGACATGCCGCCGTCGGCCACGATGACCTGCCCGTTGATCCAGTAGCTGCGAGGGTCGACGAGGAGCTCCACCACCGCCGCGATGTCGTCGGGCTCGGCGATGCGGCCGAGCGGCGTGAGCCGGGTGGTGATGTCGATCATCCGCTCACCGTCGGGGAAGTAGTTCAGCGCGTCGGTGCGGACGAGGCCGCCGCAGACGGTGTTGACCCGCACCCGAGGGGCCAACTCCACCGCGAGTTGGCGGGTGAGCGCCTCCATCCCGGCCTTGGCCGCGCCCATCGCGGCGTAGCCGGGCACGTGGCGGGCGCTGCCCATCGAAGAGAGCCCGATCACCGAGGCTCCCTCGTTGAAGGAACACAGTTTCGTGAGCAGCCAGAATGGACGTAGCGACGACTCCAGCGTGAGATCCCACTGGGCCGTGCGGATCTTGTCGAAGGGTTTGAGCACGCCGATGGCCGCGTTGTGGACGAGCACGTCGAGGCTGCCCGCCGTGCCCGCGAGGCGACGGAGGTCCTCCTCGCTGCGGACGTTGCCCTGCACGACCACCGCCTCGGCACCACGCGCGGCCACGCCTGCCGCCACGCGCAGCGCCGCTTCCTCCGCCTGCAGGTAGTTGACGACGACGCGCCGGCCGGGGGCCGCCATGCGCAGCGCGATGGCCGCCCCGATGCCGCGACTGCTACCGGTGACGAGGATGTTCATCGCCGCGCCCTATTCCGCACCGCGAGGAGCATGGTCCGCAGTTCGCCCACGCCCAGCGCCCAGGCCACGCCCGCGAAGACCGGCACCGTGGCGATGCCCAAGGCCACCACTCTCCAGGCGGCGTCGAGGCGGGTGTACGCGAAGGGAGGGAGGAGGTTCCGGACGGCGAGGCCAACGAGCAGCGCCAGGAAGGCGGCCACCAGGAGCCGGATCACGTCGGCCACCAGCCCGGGCCCCTCCCGGACTTCCCGCGACAAGAGCACGTAGAGGGCCAAGACGTAGGCGGTGATGGCCAGGGTCGAGGCCAGCGCTAGCCCCAGGGCGCCGCCCCAGGCGGCGCCCGCGGCGTAGACCGGCAGGCTCAGCACCAGGAGGACGGTGCCCAAGAGCGTGGGCACCCAGGTGCGGCCGCGGGCGTAGAAACCCCGCGCGAGCAGGGTTTGCACCGTCCAGGGGCCGAGGCCGAGGGAGAAGGCCCCGAGGCAGAGGGCGAGGGTGTCGAGGCGATCGGCGGGGATGCGCGTGGTGGAGTACACCAGCACCGCCACCTCGCGACCCGCGACGGTGAGCCCCACCTGGGCGCCGAGCCCCAGCACCAGCACGCGGACCGTGGCCGTACGCAGCAGGCTCCACGCCCCCGCCCGGTCGCCGGCCTGGTAGAGCCGCGCCAGTTCCGGGTAGGCCGCCATGCCCATGGCGAAGCCGAACACGCCGATGGGCACGCGCATGAGCGCCTTGGCGTAGGACAAGGTGGAGACGTCGCCGGGGCTCGAGGCCGCGAAGTGTGTCCACACGAAGTCGTCGAAGCCCACCAGCGAAAACGCGAGCATGATGGGCAGCGCCCCGCGCAGGTACGCCCGGAAGTCGACATCGCCGAGGCTGAGCACCAGCGACCACCGCAGCCCCTCCCGGGTAGCCGCCCACAAGGGCAGCAGGAACGGGCCGATGACGCTGCCGACGAGCACGCCCCAGGCGAAGCCCTCGGCGGAGCGGAACAAGAGGCCCCCGGCGATGATGCCCGCGTTGTAGAGCAGGGGCGCCAGGGCGGGGATGGTGTGCTTGTCGCGCGACAACAACGCCGCGCCGAGCAGGCCGCTGAGCAGGTGAAACACCTGCGCGGGCAGCACGATGCGACTCAGGCGCACCAGTTGGGCCTGCGCACCGGCGTCGAAGCCGGGGAAGAACCAGGCGCACAGCTCCGGCATGAACCACAACATCGGGGGAACGAGCAGGAGCGCCAGCGCGAGGATGAAGTTGGCCACCAGCGAGAACGCCCGCCAAGCCCGGTCGGCCTGTCCCTCGGCCAGGAAGCCGGTGAACATCGGGATGAACACGATCGACAAGGCTCCACCGCTCACGACGTAGGTCAACAGGTCCGGGATACGGAAGGCCGCGGCGTACACGTCGGCCTCGACGCCCACCCCCAGCGTTTGCCCCAACACGGCGTCGCGGAGCAGTCCCAGCACCCGCGACAGCGTGAGCGCGACCGTCCACACCAGGGCGGCGGCGGTGAGACGACGGGGCACCCGGCCACGTATCCGGAACCGACGCCCGGGCCCCGGAAGGACCTTGGCCGCGAGGCCCTGGGGCGCTAAGCGGCGCCATCCCCGAGAATGGCCCCATGATGTACCTCATCCTCCTCGAGCTCAACGCCCGCCCCGCCGACCAGTACGGCGACCTCGAAAAGGCGATCAAGGCGCTTGGCAACTGGTCCAACCGCATGCGCAACACCTGGCTGGTGGAGACGCGGTTCTCCGCGCAGCAGATCCGCGATCTGCTCAAGCCCTCGATCGTGGCCGGGCAGGATCGCCTCTTCGTGGCCCGCATGACCACGTCGTGGGCCGGTACTGGGATGGGCGATGGCTTCCAGGACTGGATGAACCGCCGCCAGTTCAACCCGCCCACGAAGTAGCGGGCGTTTGAACCCGGCAGTGGCCTTCCGCTGCACCCTGGGCTCGCCCGTGGGTCCGCTGTTGGCCGAGGCCGACGGGCAGGGGGCGCTCTTGTCGCTGGGGCGCGCGCGCGTGGAGCGACCCGCGGGGCCGGGCGACCACCCGAACCTCGAGCTGTTGCGCGAGGAGCTTGCCCGGTACTGGTCCGGGGAGGCGATCGCCTTCACCGTGCCGGTGAGTGCGCCGGGGAGCGAGTTCCAGCGGCGCGTGTGGGCGGCGCTGCGCGCGATCCCCTGGGGACGGACGATCTCGTACTCGGAGCTGGCGGCGCGGGTGGGGAGCAACCCGCGGGCGGTAGGCCAGGCCAACGGGGCCAACCCGGTGGCGATCGTGGTGCCCTGTCACCGGGTGGTGGGCAAAGACGGCAGCCTCGTGGGCTACGCCGGCGGGCTCGACATGAAGCGGCACCTCTTGCGGGTCGAGCGGGTGTTGTTGTTGTAGTCCGGCGGCGACCACCCGGCCGTCGCCGTGAATACACTGGGCGGGTGACAACGGAGCTCGAGACCCTGGCCGCCCGCGCCCGCGCCCGCAGCGCCGCCGCCAACGACCGCGCCGAAATGCTCCGCGCGGCTCTGCCGCACCTCGCAACCGTGGTGCGCGACCTGGGCGCCGCCCGGGTGGTGGTGTTTGGATCCGTGGCCGAGGGCGGCGTACACGAGCGTTCGGACATCGACCTCGCGGTGACGGGCCTGCCCGCCGATCGGTACTGGGAGGCGCTGGGGAGGCTGGGTGCGGAGGCGCCGTGCGCGGTGGATCTCGTCCGCGAGGAAGACGCCTCGCCGTCGTTGCTCCAGGCGATCCGGCGCGGTCGGGTGGTCGATGCTGGCTGAGGCGGAGGCCGCGATCCTGCGCGCCGCGGTCGCCGCGGACCGCGAGGCGATGGCTCGCCGGGTGGCCGCCGTCCGCGAGGCGATGGCTCGACCGGCATGGGGCGACGACGATGCCCTCAGCGACCACGTGGCCACGTGCATTCACCACTGGTACGGGGGCGCCGAGTCGATACTCGAGCGGGTTGCCCGCGCGCTCGACGGCAAGCTCCCGTCGGGGGATCGATGGCACCAGGCGCTCCTGGAGCAGCTCGCGCTCGACCTGCCCGGCACGCGCTCGGCCGTCCTCCGGCCCTCGACGCGCGAGTCCCTCCGCCGGGTGCTCGGGTTCCGGCACTTCTTCCGCCACGCCTACGACACGGCATGGGACGATCAACGCCTGGCGCTCGCCGTCGCGGACCTAGAAGCGGCCGCGGCTCTCCTCGCCGAGGACCTGGACGCGCTCGTGGGGCGGCTGGGCGCGGGCTAGAGCCTGCGGCACAGGCAGGCGATCAGCCGGGCGGCGAGGCCTGGCCGAACGTGTCGTCGCCCCAGCAGTAGATCACCCCCTGGTCATCAACTCCGCAGGCGTGGCCCGCCCCCACCGCGAGCGAGACGTAGTTCGCGTACCAGTTCAACCGGCCGATGCCCTCTCCCCAGCAGTCGACGTGGCCGTTCTCAAGGATCGCGCAGGTGGTCGTCCCCCCGCAAGACACCGCCTGCAACGGGATCGCGTCGAGTTCCGTCTCGCCAAACAGGTCTTGCCCCCAGCACAGCGGCGTCGAGTCTAGCGCCGTGATCCCGCAGGCGTGGGCCAGGCCCACGTCGAGGGCCGTCATCGGCTCCACGGGCGCCACGGTACCGCCGTCGTACGCCCACCCCCAGCAGGTCGCGATTCCGACCGCGTCGAGAGCGCAGGCCCGCACCGCCCCCATCCGAACCGACGAGTAGGTTCCCCCGGGCGCCTGCGTCTCGCCTTCACTGTCCTCGCCCCAGCACGCCACCGCGCCGTGGTCGTCCAGAGCGCAGACCCCCTCCCACCCGACGTCGATGGAGGGGTACCGCTCCCAGCCCGCAGGCGCCCCGCCCAGGCGGGACGTGTTCCCCCAGCACCTCCAGCCGCTGTCCACCTCGCGGGCGCACCCGAAATCCTGGCCGAGGGTGACGGTGTCGTACGCCCCGGCGGGCGGCTCGGCCTGCCCGGCGAGGTCGGAGCCCCAACAGAGGAGCTCACCATCGTGATCGATGGCGCACGAGAATGCTCCACCGGACGCGACGCTCACGAAGAAGTGCTGGGCGGGGCTCGCAGAGTCGGTGGAGGAGTCGCTGTCGCGACCCACGGTGTCCGCACCCACCCCGGTGTCCGCAGGCCCGGGCACGCAGCCCTGCGCCAGGAGCAGGGAGATGGCGATCACGGGGCCTCGTCGTCGCCGGGGTCCGGCTCGTCCTCGGGAGGGATCTGCACCTCGCCACAGTCGATGGGCGCCGACTTGCAGAGGTCCTCGAGCCACTGGGCACAGTCCGCGAGGACCGCCGCGTGGCGCAGGGAGCCGTCGGCGGTGATCACCGCGGCGCCGAGCACGATGGGGGAAGACAGCTCGTGGTTGCGGTCGAAGCCGGAGCGGAGCGGCACCTTCCACTCGATCTCGTTGCTGGAGAGCGGCAGGTCCTTGATCCGGGGGACGAGCGTGATGCGGGACTGCGTGGTGGCGGACTCGGGAGTAGCCCGGCCGGCGCGTCCCGCCCCTGCCCACGGGGTTTACACTCTTGAACCGCCGTCGCCCCCCCCCCGAACTTCGTTGCCTTCCGACGGATGCCAGCGGCCGTGCGCCGCGCTCCGCCCAGGTGGGGCGCCGCCGCCGCCGCCGTGACCGGCGCCAGCGCCGCCAGCACGCGCGCGTGCGACGTTCGCAGCTCCCCCACGCGACCGCTCCGGGCCTCGCCCTCCACGGCGACCAGCTCCCGGAGCAGCGCCTGCCGGAGCGCGTCGAGCCCGGTCCCCGCGTCGCGACGCGCACCGTCTAGGAACCGGCGTACCAGGGCGCGGCGGGCCGACCCGTCGCTGCCCGCGACGTGGGCGAGTCGCCGAGCGCACACCCGCAGCTCCCGCTCGCGGCCCGCGCCCACCTGCACGAGGCACCACCCCCACCGCTCGGGCTCGAGGCCGTCGTCCCGCCAGCCCCAGCCTGATCCCAGTCACATGCGCCCCGAGGCGACGCGCTGGGCGCCTGTGCTCGAGCACACCGCTGGAACCGTCACCGTCACGCTCACCCGGGTTTGGCGGATCGCGAAGGTCAGGCGCACGCTAAAGGTCCACATCGGGAAGCCGCACTGGTTGACCCCGCGGCGCCTCCCCTGTCGATGCGCCTGCTCAACGCGACACGCGCGCGATTGATGCGACGGGCGCGCGGCTCGACGAAGCTGCCCGGAGAAATCCGCCGCAGCCAGACCGAGATCGGCGGATCCCACTGACCGAGGCGAAGGAACACCCGGTCCCGACCGACCCGCTACTCCGCCTCGCAGCTCTCGGTGAGCACCGTCACCAACTCGGGGCCAGCCTCGGCGAAGCCGAGCCCTACCGCGAACTTCAGTTTCTCGCTGCCGGTGTCGATCACCATGGGACCCGGCTTGAGCGTGGACAAGAACGCGATGTGCTTCGGCAACACGCCGAACTCGCCCAACTCACCGGGGCAGGTGACGGATTCCGCCTGGCCTTCCCAGGCCACCTTGCGGGGGGTGACGACGCGGACCGAGAGCGGCATGGCCTAGCTCTCCAGCAGCTTGCGGCCCTTCTCGACCGCTTCTTCGATGCCGCCGACCATGTAGAAGGCGCCCTCGGGCAGTTTGTCGTGTTGGCCATCGAGGAGCTCCTTGAAGCCCCGGACGGCGTCTTCCTTGGGCACGTACTTCCCGGCCATGCCGGTGAACTTCTCCGCCACGAAGAAGGGCTGCGACAAGAAGCGCTGGATCTTGCGGGCGCGGGCCACCATCAGCTTGTCTTCGTCGGAGAGTTCGTCCATGCCGAGGATCGCGATGATGTCCTGGAGTTCCTTGTAGCGCTGCAACACCCGCTGCACGGCGCGGGCCACGGCGTAGTGTTCGTCGCCCACCACGCGCGGGTCGAGGATCCGGCTGGTGGAGTCGAGGGGATCCACCGCCGGGTAGATGCCGATCTCGGTGAGCTTGCGGTTGAGCACCGTGGTGGCGTCCAAGTGCGCGAACGCCGTGGCCGGCGCCGGGTCCGTCAAGTCGTCGGCGGGCACGTAGATCGCCTGCACCGAGGTGATCGAGCCCTTGTTGGTGGTGGTGATGCGCTCCTGGAGCGCCCCCATCTCCGTGGCCAACGTGGGCTGGTAGCCCACCGCGCTCGGGATACGACCCAGCAAGGCCGACACTTCCGAACCCGCCTGGGTGAAGCGGAAGATGTTGTCGACGAACAACAGCACGTCCTTGCCCTGGTCGTCGCGGAAGTACTCGGCGATGGTGAGCGCGGAGAGCGCCACGCGGGCGCGGGCACCCGGCGGCTCGTTCATCTGGCCGTAGATCAGCGCCACCTGGCTCTTCTCGGGGATGAGCTTGTAGCGACCGCGGCCGTCTTTGATGGGGTGGCCGTTGGCGTCTTCCTCGACCTTGATCACGCCGCCTTCCACCATCTCGTGGTAGAGGTCGTTGCCCTCGCGGGTGCGCTCACCCACGCCGGCAAACACCGAGAAACCGCCCTTCTCGATGGCCATGTTGCGGATGAGCTCCATCAGGAGCACCGTCTTGCCCACGCCGGCGCCGCCGAACAGGCCGATCTTGCCGCCACGCGCGTAGGGCGCGAGCAGGTCGATCACCTTGATGCCGGTCTCGAACATCTCCACCTGCGTGGACTGCTGCGTGAAGGTCGGGGGCGCCCGGTGGATGGGGTAGAACTGCGTGGCGCCCACGGGGCCCGCCTCGTCGACCGGAAGTCCCACCACGTTGAGGATGCGACCCAGGGTTTGCGGGCCCACCGGCATCATGATCGGGTTGCCGGTGTCGCGCACCGTCATGCCGCGGCTGAGCCCGTCGGTGACGTCCATCGCAATGGCGCGGACGGTGTTCTCGCCGAGGTGCTGGGCCACCTCGATGACGAGGTTGTCGGCTGTGTCGCTGATGAACGGGTTCGACACCAACTTTGACACCGAGAATGAAGTCTACGCCGCGAACA
>CAYHRZ010000255.1:0-7672 GCA_964359125.1 uncultured Klebsiella sp.
GGCGCGGGGTCGCCCAGCATCACGCGGATGACGGGGCGGACGAACTGCAGGAAGTTCACGAGGCACGACACCGGGTTGCCGGGGAGGCCGAAGGTGCGCGTTCCCCGGAGTCGCCCGAAGGCCAGCGGCTTGCCGGGCTTCATGGCCACCCGCCAGAACGTGACGCCGTCGCCGATGACGCTTTTGACGTGGTCGAAGTCGCCCACGCTCACGCCGCCGGTCGACAACAGGATGTCGCCCGCCGCCGCCGCCGCTGCGAATGCCTCGGCGAGGTCGGAGGGATCGTCGCTCACGTTGCCGAGGTCGATGGCCTCCCCGCCCGCCGCGGTGACCATCGCCGCCAGCGCATGGTTGTTGGAGCTGTGGATCTGCCCGGGTTTCAGCTCGATTCCCGGGGCAACGACCTCATCGCCGGTGGACAGGATCGCCACCCGCGGCTTCCGCGCCACCACCACGCGCGGCAAGCCCAGCGAGGCGAGTAGCCCCACCACCCCCGGGGTGACCGTCTGTCCCACGGCGAGCAACAGTTCCCCCGCCCCCACGTCGCTCCCGGCGGCGCGGACGTGCTGCCCAGGCCGGGCGCTGCCGCTGACCAACACGTCGTCCCCGCTCACTTCGGTGTGCTCGACCATGACGATCGCGTCCGCCCCCGGCGGAACCGGCGCCCCGGTCATGATCCGGCTGGCCGTGCCTGTCACCACCTCGTGCTGGCCGACCCGGCCGGCCGCGATCGTCTCGAGGACCCGGAGGCGGCCCGGGGTGTCGGCCGCGCGGACGGCGTAGCCATCCATCGCCGAGTTCGAGAAAGGCGGCAGCGCCCGGGGCGCGACGACCGGGGCCGCGAGCACCCGGCCCAGGCTGGCGTGTAGGGCCACCTCTTCCGACGGCCCCGCGCGGGCGCCCTCGAGGACCCTCTCCAGCGCTTCGTGCACGGTGAGCATGGGGTCGACCTAACCGGGCGGGCACTACTGCTTGATCTTCAGCTTCTGGCCCGGGTAGATCGTGGTGCCCTTGATTCCGTTCCAGGCCTTGATTTCCGCGACCGTGCAGTCGTAGCGCTCGGCAATCTTACCAAGGGTATCGCCGCTTTTCACGGTGTAGCTGACGGTCTTGGCGCTGGACTTCGCGGCGGCGGAGGTCGAGCTGGCGGCCTTCGGCTTCGGCGCGATCTCGGTGGCGGCCGACTCGGTGACCGCCACCTTGAGCTTCTGGCCAGCGTAGATGGTGTCGCCTTTGAGGCCGTTTATCCTCTTGAGATCCGAGATCGCGACGTCGTACTTGCCGGCGATGCCCGAGAGGGTCTCACCGCTGCGCACGGTGTGCGACCTCGTGGTGGTGGTCTTGGTGGCGGTGGCGGGCGTGCTGGGCGCGGGACCCTTCGCCGGGGGGGCTCCCGAGGCCACCGCCGCCACGGAGGCGAGCGTGACTTCCTCGCTGCCCTTGCGGGGGACCAGCAACTCCTGGCCCACGGTGATCTTCGACTTCGTCTTGAGGTGGTTGATCGAGGCCAGTTCGTCGGTGCTGACGCCGTACTTCTTCGCGATGCTGCCGAGGCTCTCGCCGCGCTTGACGCTGTGGCGCGCGAAGGTGACCCGCTCCTCCGGCGGCACCTTCGCGAAGTTCTCGGCGAAGAGTTCGGTCGTCCCCACCGGGAGACGGATCCGGTAGGTGGCCGGCTCCGGCGGCAGGGCCCACCGGCGGATCCAGGGGTTGTTCTCCAGCAGCACCTCCTCGGTGATGCCGGCACAACGCGCCACCACCTCGATGCCGGTGGACCCGGGGACCTCGACCTCTTCGTAGGTCCAGCCGTCCTGGTACGGCACGCCGACGAAGCCGTAGCGCTCGGGGTGTTTGCCGATGATGGCCGCCGCGATCAGCTTGGGGACGTAGTTCTCGGTTTCTTCGTGAAGGGAGTCGTACTGGACGATCTTCCAGAAGTCGGTGGTGCCCAGGCGCTGGGTCGTGCGCATCACCCGGCCCTCGCCACCGTTGTAGCTGGCCCAGGCCAACCACCAGTCGCCCTCGAACAGCCGGTTGAGGTAGGCGAGGTAGTCGAGCGCGGCCTTGGTGGCCAGGACCGGGTCACGCCGGTCGTCGGCCCACCAGTCGACCCGAAGGCCGTACTGGCGACCGGTCGCGGGCATGAACTGCCAGAGCCCCGCCGCGCTGGCGTAGCTCGTGGCCGACGTGGTGAAGCCACTCTCGATCATCGACAGGTACACCAGGTCGCGGGGCATGCCCCGGGCCTCCAACTCGCCGTGCATCATCGGCAGCCACTTCGTCGATCGCGCGAGGTAGCGGGCGTAGTACTTCCGGCCCTTGCCGAGGAAGTACGTCATCCACTTCTTCACCATGTCGTTGACGACGACGGGGATGTCGAACTCGGCGGGGTTCACCCGGTCCAGGTGGAGGGGGTCGATGTTCGTGGCGCCTAGCGGGTCGAGGTAGTACTCGACCGGCGCGTCGGTCCCGATGGCGCCGCTGAACGAGAGCTCCGCGAGTCGCTCCTCCGCGAGTTCCTGGGTAGCCTCGGCGCGGGTGGGCGGCACCGCCTCGCCCTCTTCCGGCGCGATCCAGTTGGTGCTGTCGCCCCGTTCGGAGGCGAGAACGTCGCTGGGGGAAAGCATGGCTTCGCCCGCCAGCGCGGGTGCGCTCGACGCGAGGACAGCGAGGAGGGGCCCCAGGAGGAGGGAGGGCCGGGAGGGCGTGGCAGGCATGGAGGCGGGGAAGACAGGATAACGCATCGCGTGATCATCTTGGCATCCTCGCGCGAAGATCTGCGCGGCCGGTGGCTGCCGTTGTTGTCCACGGGCGAGATTGCTGTCGCGACTGCCGATGACTGGGCGGGTCTCCTCGGCCTGATGTCGTCGAGCAGGGCTAGGCTCGTCATCGTCGATCCCGCGCTCGTTGGCCTGCCCGCGACGATGTTGGCCCCGCTCGCTGCCTCCTTGCCCCATCGTCCCCTCGTGCGCGCGGTGGAGGGAACCCTCGAGGGGGTGCCGTCCATTCCGCAGCGGTCGGCCGCTGTTGCCGCCCTGCTCCGGCGGTTCCGTCGTCCCGCCACCGAAGACCTCCACGCTCGCCTGCGGTGGTGCGGGCTGGGCGACCGCGCGGCCGAGCGCGTGGCGGTGGCGGCGGGACACGATCGCCCGGTGGTCTTGGTGGGCGAGCGCGGCACGGGCAAGGAATTCGTGGCGCGGGCCATCCACGCCCTGTCGCGACCGGGCGAACCGTTCACGGTGCTCGGCCCCGAGAGCCCCTGGCCGATCCACGCGGCCGGTACGTTGTACGTCGAGAGCGCCCACACGCGCCAGGGTCTCGCCGACCGGGTGACGGCCGGCGGCGCGAGGGTGATGGCGTCGGCGCGGGCGCAGGGCGCCGCAGTGCTCCTGGCGGGCGCGGACGTCATGCTCCTGACCCCGCTCCGCGAGCGGCCGCAGCACCTGCTGCCGCTGGTTCAGCACTACTTGGCCTCGCACTCGCGGCGGCTGGGTGGCGGGCGCCGCCGCTTCGACCGCTCGCTGCTGGCGCTGCTCACGGCGTGGCCGTGGCCGGGCAACGAGCGAGAGTTGGAGCGGTTCGTGGTCGAGGTGCTGGACCAGACCACGGAGCCGCTGGTGCGCGCCCGGGCGCTGCCCGAGGCTCTCCTGCAACGGCTGGATCCCAGCGTCGGCGTGGCGGGCTCCGGCATCGAAGGCTTCGAGGAGGTCGTGGCGGCGCGGCTGGCCCCGGTGTTGGAGCGCTGGCACGAAGGGCGGGGCACCGACCTGCATGCGCTGGTGAGTCAGGCCTGCGACCGCGCCTTGCTCCGGCTCGCCCTCGCGCGCACCCGCGGCAACCGCAAGGCGGCGGCGCGACTACTCGGGATCGCCCGGAACACCTTGCAGTCGGACCTCGAGCGACTCGGCCTCAGCGTAGGTTCCGGATCGCCGCGAGAGGATCCGCGGACCTCCAGATAGCGCCGATCACGGCCCAACCGGCCACGCCGGTGGCGCGCACTTGCGCCAGGTTGTGCGTGCCGATGCCGCCGATGGCAACCACCGGTCGGGGGGACACGCGCACGGCCTGCGCCAGGAGGTCCAACCCCCTTGGCGTCCACGGGGAGTCCTTCGTGGCCGTCCCGAACACCGGGCCGAAGGCGATGTAGGTGGCACCGGTGACTGCGAAGACATGGTCCAAGGTGTGGGTGCTGCGACCGTGCGGAAGGGAGGTTCGGCCGTCGTCTTGCCCGAGGTGCACGGGGCAACCGAACTCGCTGGCCACGACGGCGTCGTCGTTCACGACGATGCCGGGCACGTCGCGACAGGCGCGCAGGACTTCTCGGAGCTGTTCGCGGGTGAACCCCTTGCACCTGAGTTGAATGGGCGCGACGCCCTCCTCGGCGAGCAGGCGGGCTTGGGCCACCGGGTCGCCGTGGCCGGCGTCGGCCATCCCGTAGAGCCCCGCGATGGTCATGCCAGCAGCGCCTGCAGCATCCGGGCGGCTTTGAACTCGGTCTCGGCGAGTTCGCGCGCCGGGTCGCTGCCGAGCACGATGCCGGCGCCGACCTGCACGCTCGCCTCGCCCCCAGCAAACTCGATGGTGCGGATCGCGACGTTCAGCTCACACCCGCCCGGGCCGATCCAGCCCGCCGCGCCGCAGTACACGCCGCGGGGACCCGGCTCGAGGTGGTTGATCAGTTGCATCGCCGCCACCTTCGGGGCGCCGGTGACGCTGCCGGCGGGGAAGGTGGCCGCCAACAGGTCCACGGTGTCGCGACCCGGTGCCAACTGGGCGCGCACGCGCTGCATCGCGTGCCAGAGGTGGCCAACCCGGCCCACCCGGCGCGTCTCGGCGCGCACGGTGCCGGCCGTCGACACCCGGCCGAGGTCCGCGCGGACGAGGTCCACAATCATCGTGAGCTCTGCGCGCTCCTTGGCGCTCTGGAGCAGGTCGGCCCGCGGGTTCGACAGCGGTGCCGTCCCCTTGATCGGCACCGTGAGTACGCTCCGGTGCCGTTGCCGCAGGAACAACTCGGGCGAGTTGCTGACGACGGAGCCGTGCCGCGTCTCCAAGAGCAGGCCGCGCCGGGCGCGGTTGCTCGCCCGCAGCCGCAACCAGGCGTGGAGGGGATCGCCCGCTCGAGCTACCACCAACCGGCGCGCGAGGTTGACCTGGTACACGTCGCCGGCGCGGAGGTGTTGCTGGATGGTGCGGACGCCGCCGAGGAACTCGGCCGGCTCCGGGAGGTGCGCCAGCCGGCCCGTGGGTCGGGGCAGGGCGGGTTCCACGAAGCTGCCGTTGGCAAGGCCGGGCGAGTGGGCCACGAGGCGGTCCTGGGCATCGAATCGAGCCCACCGCTTCACTCGCCCCCACCACGCCGGCGGGAGGGGCGTGGGTGGGCGCGGGGGCATCGTTTCGAACCACGCACCCGCCTCGTAGCCCAGCCACCCAACCAGCCCGCGCGCGAAGGGGGTGCGGCTTCCCGTCGCATCCGCGCGCGCTGCCGACGCGAAACACTCGCGAGTCGGCGTGGCGACTTCTTCTAGCGCGCCGATCACGCTGCCATCAGCCCCAAACTCCGCCCAGAACGAGGGTGCCTCGTTACGGATTTGTGCGTAAACTCCACCGGGTGTTGGGTTCCCTACCGCCACCGGCTGGCCTCGCGCTGGGGTTAGGTTCTATAATGCCTGCGGCTCCGGACGCCCTGTGAAGCTGCTCATCGTCGACGAAGACCAGCACTTTTGTGGCATCCTTGCCTCGGTACTGGGCAATGAAGGCCACGAAGTCGTAGCCGTCGCCGACGCGCGCAGCGCGGCGATCCAGGCCACGGCCCTGTCGCCGCAGGTGGTACTGGTCAGCGCGGAGTTGCGGAGCCCGGGCGGCGGCATGGAGGTGATGCGCAGCCTGCGGAGGTTGCCGGCTGCGGCCTCGGCCACCGGCATCGTCATGACGAATTTCGCCGACGAGCGGCTCCGTCGCGCTTGCGACGAGACCGCCACGGCGCACGTGCTGGTGCGGCCGTTTTCGGTCCTGGATCTCGCCGGGCTCGTCCGCAGCCTCGACGTGGGCGATTTTTCGCCGGCCGAGGAGGCCCCGGTGGCGGGCAGCATCGACCTCGACAACCTCGGTCAGCTCGTTCGCACCTGGGCGCGCCGGGCCAGCGGCACCTTGACGGTCACGACGGCTGGCCGCGTGGAGCGCGTCTTGATTTCCGAGGGCGGCCCCGTGGACCCGGGCGCCCTGGTCACCCTTCGCGCCGCCGTGTTTGGCGGCGACCTGGAGTTCGTCGCCCACGACCCGGTGGGCGTGGGCGACCGTCGGAGCCTTGGTGCGGCGTTGTTCCGGGAGGCCGAGCTCCACGAGGGGAACCGGGCCGGGGTCGTCACCCGGGCGGCCACCCTCACTCGCGCGCGGTTCACCGACGCCGCGTCCGAGTTGCCGCTGCCGATGGACGTGCGGAGGCTCCTCGAGGCGGTCGACGGCCCCGTCCAGGTCGGCGCGGCCTGCGACAGGATCAGCGCCGACTTCCCAGCCATGGCAGGCGCCCTGGGCGCGCTGTCGGCTATGGGACTACTCGGCGTCGCGACGGCGGAAGGGGGCCGGACCGGCGTCGAGGCGCACGCTGTATCGAACGCGAACGGGCGAGGTCGCACGCCGAGCGACGACGTCACGCGGCCCGGTCGCCCCCGGAGCGACGCGTCCGCGCGCTCGGTGGCTCCGCCGGAACGCCCCTTCGCCGCGCCGCACCACGACGAGTTGTCCAGTCGCCCCTACTCCACGCCACCCTCGGTGGATCGCAGCGGCAGCACGTCCTCCCGCCCCGCCTACGTGCCCACCGCGGCGGCGCCGCTTGCCGAGCAGTTGGCCACCCTGCGTCGGCTTCGTCGCGAGATCGACTTGCTGAAAGGCAGCGACCCCTGGGTGGTCCTGGCCGTGAGCCACGACGCACCCCCGGAGCGCATCGCCCACGCGAGCCAGCGCATGGTGTCGCGCTACGAGGGTATCGCCGCGCAGTATGGAGGCGAGGTGGCGGAGCTGGCGCAGAAGCTGCTCCAGCGCGTGCGCGACGCGACGTTGGAGCTCACCCAGCCCTCGCCCACGCCGGAAAACGCCAAGGCGCAGCCGGGCGACGAGTATTTCGAGGCCGGGCTCCGGGCGATGTCGGAGGGCGACTGGGCCAGCGCGGACCGCCGATTCACCGCCGCCCGCGACGCGCACCTGGACTCCACGCGGAACCTCGCGCACCTGGGGTGGGCCCGCTTCCACAACCCGGAACTGCCGTTGGCGGAGCGGGTCGAGGAAGGCCAGGACTTGCTCCTGCTCGCCGAGCAACTCGATCCCGCCTACGCGGATGGCCAGTACTTCCTGGCGATGGTGCTGCACCGCAAGGGCGCCGACGAGGCGGCCACCCGGCGGATTCGCCGGGCCCTGAAGGCGGATCCCCAGCACGTCTCGGCCAACGCGTTGGCCAAGAAGATCCGCCGCCCGCCGCCGGAGCCCAAGGGTCCGTCGGTCGGGCGGCCCACTCGGTCGAGTGGCACCCGGGGGATAGTTGGCGGTGATGGAAGAACGGGTGGTCGTGGTCGGCGGCGGGCTGGTGGGTTGTGCGCTCGCGCTGGAACTCGCGCGGAGGCGGGTGCCGGTCACGGTGCTGGAGCGCGCGGTCCCGGGCGCTGAGGCGTCGTCGGCC
>CAYHRZ010000256.1:0-7670 GCA_964359125.1 uncultured Klebsiella sp.
CAGGTGGCCGCCGACAGCGCGGGCCGGGGGATGCGGGTCGAGGCCGTGCAACTGGCCGCCGTCGCGGTGCCGGCACCGGGCCAGGCCGCCTTCCTCGACGTGATCTCGGCGGGGGAGCACAAGCGGGAGCTCATCAACGAGGCGGAGGCCTACGAGGCGCGGGTGGTGCCCAGCGCGCGGGGCACCGCCGTGAGCCGCGTCGAGGCGGCGCGGGGCCAGGCGGCGGGCCTCCTCGTCCAGGCGGGGGACCGGCACGGCCTGGTGGGCGCCCTCTCCGCGGGCGGGCAGGCGGCGCCCGGAACGACGCGGACGCGGCTGTGGCGTGAGCAGGTGACCGACGCGCTGCTGGGCCAAGCCGTCGTCCTCGCACCACGCTCGGTGCACGTGTGGATCGGCGGCGAACCGCAGGGGGCCCTGGCCGCGCCCAAGCCATCGACGGGAGGGAAAGGTGACAAGTAGGGCAATGCTGGTTGGCCTCGGCGGGCTCTTGGCCCTGGGGGCGGCGAGCCTCTTCACGCTGGACGCCCGGGAGGTGGCGGTGGTCACCGCGTTCGGCGCGCCGGTCCGGACCCTTACCGAGCCGGGACTCTACGTCCGCTGGCCGTGGCCGCTCCAGGAGGTGGTGCGTTTCGACGCCCGCGCCCGGGTGCTCGACGCGCCGCCCACCGAGGTGCTCACCGGCGACAAGAAGAACCTCGTCGTCGAGGTCTTCGCCATCTGGCGGGTCGAGGACCCGCAGCGATTCCTGGAGGCCGTAGGCGGCGTGGAGGCGGCCGAGGCGCAACTCGTCGACCTCGTCACCAGCCGGGCCGGCGCGGCGATCGGCGCCATGCCGTTCTCGGCGCTCTTGGCGGTGGAGACCGCCGACCGGGGCCTGTTGCCCCCGGGCGTCGCGGAGACGGTGGCCGCCACCGCGTCGTCGCGACTTGGTATCCGCGTGGTCGACGTGCGCCTGCGCCACGTGGGGTTGCCGCTGCAGAACGAGCAGTCGATCTACGAGCGCATGCGCGCCGAGCGACAGCGCATCGCCAGCCAGTACCGCTCCGAGGGCGAAGAGCAGGCCCAGGGCATCCGCGCCCGCGCCGACCGCGAGGCAGCCGAGATCCTCGCCGCCGCCGAGGAAGCGGCGGCGGCGGTGCGCGCCGAGGCCGAGCGCGAGGCCGCCCGCCGCTACGCGGATGCCTACCGCACCGACCCCGGCCTGTACGAACTGCTGGTCGCACTCGACAGCTACCGTGCCGTCGTGGGCGACAAGAGCGTCCTGGTGCTCGACAGCGAGGGCGCCTTCTTCGACACCCTCACCCGGGCGCCCCGGTGAGGCGGGCGGTCGCCGTCCTCGTGGTCCTCGCGCTGGTCGCGCCGGGGGTGCGGCTGGTCGAACCGGGCGAGGCGCTGGTGGTGTACCGGCTCGGTGCGGTGGACCGGGTGAGTGGCGCGGGGCTGTCGCTGCTCTTGCCCTGGCCGATCGAGCGCGCCGAGCGCACCAGTGTCACCGAGTTGCGGCGCGTCGAGATCGGCCGCCAGCGCCTGCTCACCGGCGACACCAACCTCGTGGAGGTGGACCTCGTCGCGCAGTTCAGCGTGTCGGACCCGGTGGCCTTCGCCTTGCACCACGCCGACCCGGAGCGAGTGGTAGCCCGGGAGGTGGCCGCCGCCGCCGCCGCCGCCGTGGCCCGGGTCGACGTCGACACCCTGTTGAGCACCGGGCGGGCCGTGCTCGGGCAGGCCGCCGGCGCCGAGGCCCAGGGCGCCCTCGATGCCCTCGACGCCGGGATCCTGCTGCAAGCCGTGGAGGTCCGCGACCTCGCGCCCCCGGAAGCCGTAGTGAACGCCTTCAACGACGTGTCGAGCGCCCGGGGCGACCAGGAAACCGCCCAGTTCGCCGCCGCCGCCTACGCCTCCCGCGCCCTGCCCGAGGCCCGCGGCAAGGCCGCCTCGCTGGCGGAGTCGTCGCGCGCCGACGCGGCCGGTCGCTCCTCGAGAGTGGCCGCCGACCTCGCCCGCTTCGAGGCCCTCCGGCCGAGTTGGCAACAGGACCGCCGCGCCGTGACCAGCCAGCAACACGCGGCGATGCTCGCCGAGGTAGGCGCACGGGCGCGGGTGGTGGTACTGCCGCCGGGCAGCGAACTCTACCTGCCGGAGACACCGTGAAGTCCCTCCGTCCCCTCGCGCTGGTCGTGGTGCTGGCCAACATCGTGCTCGTGGCCTGGCTGCTGCTCCGCACCCCGGCGGGCACCTCGCCCACCGGCCTGGGCGACGCGCTGCGGCCGCTGGTCGACGACGCCACCATGGACGCCGCGCAGTACGACCTCTCGCCGCGGGCGGGCGAACTCAACGTCATCCTGGTGAGCCTGGACGCCCTGCGCTTCGACCGCACCGGGGACGGTGGCAACACCGACGGGCTGACGCCGAACCTGGATCACTTCGCCGACGAGGCGGTGGTGTTCCACGACGCCACCGCAGCCGCCCCGTGGACGGTGCCCTCGCACATGTCGGTGTGGACGGCGCGCTGGCCGTCGATCCACGGCGTCACGAACAAGCTGAAGCTGTTGTCGCAGGACCAGATGGTCGACGCCGCCCTGTCGCCGGGCATCGAGACCTTCCCGGACCACCTCGTCCGCGCGGGCCTCGCCGCCGCCGCCTTCACCGGCGGCGCCGGTGTATCGGCCAAGTTCGGCTTCGGCCGCGGTTTCGAGACCTACCTCGACGACCGGCCCTTCGCCGGCATGGACTACTCGTTGCCCCCGGCACTGGAGTGGCTCGGGAAAAACCGTAGCCGCCGGTTCTTCCTGTTCATGCACGGCTACGACGTACACGGCCAGCACCCCCTGCTCGGCGTCACCCCCCGCGACGCCGTCCCCGACTACCACGGCACCCTCGATGGCTCGGTCGAGGAACAGGCAAGGCTCCGCGAGCTCGGCCTGTCCGCCATCAAAGAACCGGGCGACGACGCCAACCTCAAGGGCACGCTGTCCGCGGAGGACGCGCGCTTTTTGCTGGAAGTCTACGACCGCAAGGTGCGGCAGGCGGACCAGCAGTTCGGGACCTTCGTGGCCCAACTGCGGGCGCTGGACCTGCTGGAGCGGTCG
Organism: uncultured Klebsiella sp.; assembly: GCA_964359125.1. Taxonomy (GTDB): domain Bacteria; phylum Myxococcota_A; class UBA796; order UBA796; family SXON01; genus SXON01. The sequence goes on from CAYHRZ010000256.1 coordinate 3,090, forward strand.
ATCGTGGTGGTGTTCGCGGACCACGGCGAGGAGTTCATGGAACACGACTACATCGACCACGGCGCCACCCTGTGTCAGCACCAGCTGCACGTGCCGCTGATGGTGCGCTTCCCCGGCTACGCGCGCCGCCACGACGTGAAGACGCCGGTGCGTACCATCGACATCTTCCCGACCATCTTCGACGCGCTGGGGCTGCCCGGCCCCTCCGGCGTCGACGGCAAGAGCCTCCTGCCCCTCTTGCGCGGGCAGAAGGTGGAACTCCCGGTGTATGCCGAGACGGACTACCGGCTCTTCGTCCACCGGCGCATGGCACGAAGCGACAGTCGCAAGCTGGTGGTCGACCTCGAAGACGGCCAGCGCTCCCTCTACGACCTCGCCGCCGACCCCCAGGAAACCCGGGATCTCTCCTCGTCCGACGCCCGCGCCGCCTACGAGTTGGAACAGGCGGTGCGCAAGTGGATGGAAACCACGCGCACCAACCCGCAGGACTACCTGGGGATCCGGCAGGCGCCGATCGCGATTTTCTGAGGCGGCGGGGAGCCCAGACCCCGCGTTCCAGTTGTTGGGATTACCATCCGCCCTATTGCCGACCCCCCAGGGTTTCCGGTAGAATCCGATAGGTCGAACTACGTCCCACGGAGTCGGTATGCCCTACAAGCCCTCGCTCGAACCCGACCTGTATGTCAGCGCCGGTGGCCGGGTCGACGAGTCCATCATGGACCAGATGGCCCAGCAGGATCGCACGCCTGTCGCCACCGACCGTCGCTTGCCGCGCGTGTCGCTGGTCGTGGGGCCCTCGCCCTTCTCGATGCCCCGCGGCTGGGAGTTCTTCCTCACCTCCCCCTACGAGGGCGTCACCTACATCGCCACCGTGCTGGCCAACGCCGGCTACCCGGTGCGCATCATCGACGTGCGCTACGAGCGCGATCCCCTCGGCACCGCCTACCGCCAGGTGATGGAGGGCACCGACGTGCTCGGCCTGGCCACCTACGAAGACTGCTACCCGTTCTTGGAAGAGCTCATCGCCGAGGTGAAAAACGCCCGCCCCGCCATGCCGGTGATCCTCGGCGGCTCGCTGGTCACCTCGGTGCCGCACGTGTTCATGAACGAGACCCGCGCCGACGTGGCGGTGATCAGCGAGGGCGAGATCACCATCCTCGAGGTGATGGAGGCCTACGCCAAGGGCACCTGGTCCAGGCGCCTGCCCGAGATCCGCGGCATCTGGTACCGCGACGAGCAGGGCGTGGCCCACCGCAACCCCGCCCGCGGGCAGATGCCCAACCTCGACAGCCTGCCCCGGATGCGGCTGGACCTCTGGCCCCAGTCGCGGGGCCCGGGGGGACTGCAACCCCAGGTGATCAGTAGCTACAGCCGCGGCTGCAAGATGGACTGCTCCTTCTGCTACCGCACCACGCCCCAGGAGCGGGTGAAGTCGCCGGCCAAGCTGCGCGCCGACCTGGACTGGCTGAAGTCGCAGTACGGCGTCGATTTCGTGTTCTTCGTGGACCTCACGTTCACCGCCCACAAGCGGCAGACGCTGGAGTACCTCGACGTGATCCGCGAGTTCGACATCGGCTGGACCTGCCTCACCCGCAACGCCGACGTCGACGCGGAAGTGACGAAGGCGATGGGGACGGCGGGTTGCGACATCGCGCTCTACGGCGTGGAGTCACTCACCCCGGCGGCGCTCAAAGAAGCGCGCAAGGGCAGCACCGAGAACCTCGTGGAGCGGGCGATGCGCAACACCTGGGACGCCGGCGTGCGCTACGGCGCGCTCACCATCGTGGGCCTGCCGGGCGAGACCGAGGAGTCGCTGGACCACATGGCGTCCTGGGCCGAGCGCAACAACCACGTCACCCGGGTGAAGTACCTCTCCGCCATGCCGGGGACGACGGTGTACGAGCAGGCCGTCCGCAGCGGACAGATCCGCTCCGAGGTGGAGCACCTGCGGTGGCTCGCCGTCGAACAGGCGCTCGAGCGCGACGAGTTCCTCAACTACAACGAGCTGCCCGACGCGGTGATGCGCCGCGCCTACAAGCGCATCTACGACGCCTACCAGCCGGGCCCGGTGATGGACTTCCAGCACTTCCCCGAGCACTTCGCGTACTTCGACCCCGACAACACCCCGGGGCGGGAGTGGCGCGCCGAGTTCAGCTCCGCGGGCGGCCACCCCACGCCCGGCTGGGAGCGTTTCCGCGGCCTGCGCCCCGCGGGCGACGGCATCACGTTGAACAACGTCCGCGCCCGCGAGTTCGCGCTCTCGGTGTGAGGATCGCGGCCCGCGCGGTAGGTGGGGCAGCGATGTCGACCGGAGAACCCCGCGCCCGCCACGAACCCCCCGAGTTGCTGGGCACGCGCACCCACGAGCACCTGCGCGCCGCCTACGCCCGTGACGCCCAGGCGGCTCGGCTGTGGGCGAGTTTCGCCCGGGTGGCGGAGATCGAGGGCTTCCCCGAGGCGGCGCGGGTGCTGCGCGAGCTTGCCGAGTCGGAGACGCTGCACGCCGAGGGCCACCTCGACCTCCTGGTGCGCGCGGGGGACCCGCTGGCGGGCAACCCGGTGGGGGAGACGGCCACCAACCTGCGCGCGGCGCTGGCCAGCCAGCGGGAGAGCACCGCGGAGGTCTTGCCCGCGGCCGCCACCACCGCCCACGGCGAGGGTTTCCCGGACGTGGCGAGCTGGTTCGAGTCGGTGGCCCGCGCCCGAGAGGTCCACGTGCAGCGGCTGGTGGGCGCGCTGTCGCACACCGAGGGTGGCACGCCGTGAGCACCCCCTACGACGCGCGGGCGGTCACCGTCCTGCGCGGCCTGGAAGCCGTGCGCCGGCGGCCCGCGATGTACGTGGGATCCACCGGCCCGGCCGGGATCCTGCACCTGGCGGCCGAGGTCGTGCAGAACGCCGTCGACGAGGCGCTGGCCGGCTACGGGCGGCGGATCGAGGTCACCCTCCACGACGACGGCGCCGTCGAGGTGAACGACGAGGGCCGGGGCATCCCGGTCGATGCCCACCCGAGCACCGGCCGTCCCGCGGCGGAGGTGGTGCTCACCACCCTGCACGCCGGCGGCAAGTTCGACGACGCCAGCTACCTCGCCCCGGGCGGCATGCACGGGGTGGGTTTGTCCTGCGTCAACGCGCTGTCCGAGGAACTCATGCTGGATGTGTGTCGCGACGGCGGCCGGTGGCAACAACGCTTCGTCCGCGGCGAACCGGTGGGGGACCTGACCCGCGTCGGGAGCAGCGGCGCGACCGGGACGCGCCTGCGTTTCCGGCCGGACCGCGCCATCTTTGGCGACGCCGAACTGCCCGCCGACACCCTCGACGACGACCTCCGCGCCCAGGCCTTCCTCTGCGCGGGCCTGCGCATCGTCGTCGACAACCGGCGGTCCGGCAAGGTGATGGAGCACCACTACTCCACGGGACTGTCGGGCTTCGTCGCCGAACTCGACGAGGGACGGTCCCCCGTGCACGGCGCCCCCATCCGGGTGAGTGGGCAGCACGGCGGCGCCGAGGTCGACGTGGCCCTGCACTGGACCTGGGCCTTCCACGAGGACCTGCAGGGCTTCGTGAACCACGTGGCCACCCCCCGCGGGGGCACGCACGTGGAGGGACTGAAGGCGGCACTCACGCGGGTGGTCGAGGGCATCGCCCGCGAGGGTGGCCTGGTGGGCGACAACGAGCGCATCGCCGGCTGGGACGTGCGCGAGGGACTCACGGCGGCGGTGTCGCTGCGCCTGCGCAACGCGGCCTTCTCGGGACAGACCAAGGCCGCGCTGTCGTCGCCGGAGGCCACCGAGGCGGTGGAGCAGGTCGTGTCCGAGGGCCTCCGCGCCTACTTCGCCGCCCACCCCGACCACGCCGCGGCCATCGTCGGCCGGGCCCTGGAGTCGTCGCGCGCGCGGCTCGCCGCCCGCCGGGCCGGGGAGCGTGCGCGCTACCGCCGGGTAGACCTACGCCCGGATCGCGAGGTTTACCGCCAGCAGTTCGGCATCCGATCCAAGAACTGGCACGACTCCGCACGGTGGATCACCGACGCCACCCTGCTCGGCGCCCACGGCGGCTCGTGCCAGGTACCCCCCGACACGGTGGCGCTCGACGCCTGCTGCGGCAGCGGCGTGGTGGGGGCCTCCTTCCGGGGCAAGGTGGCGCGCATCGTGGGCCTGGACCTCACGCCCCAGATGGCGGAGTTGGCGCGGCAGCGGCTCGACGAGGTGGTGCTGGGCGACGTGTACGAGATGCCGTTTGACAACGAGAGTTTTGGGCTGGTGTGCAACCGCGAGGTGCTGCACCTGTTGCCGCACCCCGAGCGGCCGGTCGCCGAGTTCTACCGCGTGCTCAAGCCGGGGGGACAACTGGTGGTGGGGCAACTGGTCCCCTACGGCCCCGTCGACGCGCCCTGGATGTTCCGCGTGCTCAAGAAGAAGCAGCCGCTGTTCTTCAACAACTTCCTCGCGGAAGACGTGCACGCGCTCTTGGAGCAGGCCGGTTTCGTCGACATCACCAGCACCGAGGTGCTGCAGTGGGAAGACATCGACACGTGGATCGACACCTGGGAAACCCCCGGCGTACAACGCCACCAGATCC
>CAYHRZ010000257.1:0-7657 GCA_964359125.1 uncultured Klebsiella sp.
GCTCTCCTGGGTGCTCGGCCTCGGGTCCTGGCGCGCCACCTTCTACGCGGGCGCGGCCTTCCTCGCGGCGGTGTGGATCCAGTTCTTCTTCTTGCAGCGGAACAAGCCCGAGGACGTGGGCCTCGTGCCGGTCGACGACCCCGTCACCCCCGGGGACGAGTCGAAGGAGACAAACGGTGTCGCGACCGATGGCTGGCTGGGACTGTCGTCGGTCGCCTGGACCAACATCATGCTGGTGGCCGGCTTCTACTTCTTCGCCAAGCTCATCCGCTACGCGATCTGGTCGTGGGTGCCGTACTTCCTCGACCTCAACTACGGCCTGGACAAGGACGCCGCTGGCTACTACTCCACCGCCTTCGACGTGATGGGCATCCCCGGCGTGTGGGTCACCGGTTGGATCTCCGACAAGTACTTCCAGAGCCGGCGCGCGGACGTGGCGCTGTTGATGATGTTGCTGATGACGGCGGCCTGCGGGGCGCTGATGGTGCTCGGCAGCACCTCGGTGGCGGTGTTCGCCGTGCTGCTGGGCCTCGTGGGTTTCTCGCTCTACGGCCCCGACGCCCTGTTGACCGGCGCCGGCGCCATGGACATCGGCAGTCGCAAGGCTGCTGTGCTCGCAGCGGGCATCATCTCCGGCTTCGGCTCCCTCGGACCGATCGTCCAGGAGCTGGTGATCGGCAAGATGTACGACAGCTCCGGCGGCGACCTGACCCCGGTGTTCGTGCTGCTCTTCGGCAGCGCGGCGCTCTCCGCCACCTTCTGCGCGGCCCTCGTGTGGCGTCGTAAGTCGGGGTATGTTTCGGTGTAAAGTCGCCCGACGCGGGAGGCCCTACTCCGCGACCGGCTCCTCGTCCGAGCGCTCGACCGATATCGCGTCGTCCAGGACGATCTGCAAAAGGCCCACGATCACCAGCGCCGCCGCCAGGAGCCGCGCCTCGCGACCGGCGAACTTCACCCCCCCGAGTTGCAGGCCGCCGGTGCCCCACACGATGACGCCGAGAGCGCCGAGCGCCACCGCGCGCCCCCATCGCGGGTCCTCCGTGGCCAGGGCCACGAACCAACCCAGCGCAAACGGAACGCCAATCTGCAGCGCGAGGAACACGGCCGGATCGTAGTCCGGGGCCGCCGCGCCGTCAGCGCGTCCACGTCCGCTCGAAGGCGGCCTTGGAACCCGAGGCGGACACTTCCACCATCGTGAGCGTGGCCGACTCGGCGCCGAGCACGAGGTAGCCGAAGCCCACGCTCGAAGCGAGGTACACCGACCCGGCCACCGGCGGATTCACCTCGCGGGTGGAGGCGCCGCCCCCGGAGACGATCTCTACCGGCCGCTTTTCGCTGTCGATCACCTCGAGGTCGTGGTCGTGGCCGCAGAGGTAGAAATCGGCCTTACCCGCCTGTAGTACTGGCTCGACGGTCTCGACCATCAGCTTGGCCGTGCCGTGGAGCCCGGAGCTGTGTATCGGGTGGTGCCCGTACACCACCCGCCACGCCGCCGTCGACGCCGCGAGCCCCGACGCCAACCACCCGAGCTGTTCCGGCGGGATTTCCCCGTCCTCGCCCTTGCCCGTGTCGACCACGAAGAAATCAGCCAGACCCTTGCTGAAGGCGTAGTGCCGGGCGGGCTGGATCCACTTCGTCGAGGTCTTGGCGTAGGCGATCTCGGCGTCGGGATCGCCGTAGTGATCGTGGTTCCCCAGCGCCACGTAGAACGGCAGGTTCACCGGCGCCCAGGGGAGCTCGAACTTCTCGGCGAAGATCGGGTCGTCCGCCGTCTTGGCGCCGTCGGGGTAGAGGTTGTCGCCGAGGTAGGCCACCAGGTCGCAGGGGCGCGCCGCGCACCAGCCCGCGACGGCAGCGGCGACCGAGCGCTGGCCGTCGTTGCCCTTGCCGGCGTCGCCCAGCAGGACGACGTGCGCGGGCGAAGTCGCGACCGGGGCGACAACTTCGACCACCGGCGTCGGTGCTGGCGTCACCGGCTCGGGAGGTGGTGTGGGGGGGCGGGCGCAGGCGAGGAAAAACAACATCCGGGCCACCTACCCCGCTCCACGCGCTACTTGACGTCGACGGCCACCTTGTAGAAGTAGTAAGAGTCTTTCTTGCACTTGAGGCCGCCACCGTACCAGGGCTCGCCGTAGGCTTGCACGTGGAGGTCGCCGTCGACCGTACACTGCTTGCCGATCAGCCTAGCCTTGTCGGCGTAGAAGGCATCTTCCGAGTGAATGTCAGTGATCTTGACGCGCCGTCCGTGCTCGAGGTTCCCCGTGCCGCCGTCGCCCAGCGCTCCCACAAGGCCGCCGACCACGCCCCCGAGCACCCCGCCCTCCTCGCCGCCGGTGCCGAACGTGGCGGGGTCGACCGGGCTGTGCGTGGGATCGACGCCCAGCGCCACCTTGTAGAAGTAGTAGCTGGCGCCATCCCAGCACTCCACCGGCCCGCCGTGCCAGCCGCCGTCGTAGAGCGTCATGCTGTCGGTGGGGTAGCAGAGCCGCCCGACCACGGTGGCGCGGTCGCCGTAGAACGCGTCCTCCGCGTTGAGCGCCAGCAGTTTCACCGGCTCCCCGGCGGCGACGGCGCGTCGGAGCGACTCGGTCGGCGCCTCGTCGTTCGCCCCGGCGGCGGGCGGGGGCGGCGCGACCTCCGGCTCCGTGCCCGCGCCCACGAGCACGTGAACCGGCAACACGGCGGTGGGCAGGACGATGCTGCTCCCGAGCTGCCCGGCGATGGCGGTGGCCGTGACGGAGCGGGGCAGCGCCGAGTCGCCCACGACCGCCACGCCCACGCTCTGGAACGTGTAGGTGTTTCCGTTGGCGCAGGCGAGCCCGCCCTTCCACCAGCCGTCGCCGTTGGAGGTGAGCCCGCCGCCGGACACGGCGCAAACCTCGCCCACGAGCGCGCGACTCTTGCTGTTGGGATCGGCGGCGCCGATGTCGGTGAGGACGACGGTGGTGCCCTCGCCGATGGCGAGGAAGCCCGCGAGGGCCACGGAGGAGAACAACGCCAGCATGGTGTCCCGACTATGCCACGGCGCCCGGCTATGCTCGCGGTCATGCGCGCGACCTCGTTCGCCTTCCTGCTCGCTGCCTGCGACGGCGACATCGTCCACACCCCCGACGACAGCGGCGATCCCCCCGTCGAGGGGCTGGCCATCACGGCGCTCGATCCCGCGCAGGGACCAGAGGCCGGAGGCACCCTGGTCCGGGTGACCGGACAGTCCTTCACCACGGCGTCGGCCGTCACCGTGGGGGGCGCGGGCTGCGACAGCCTCACGTTCTTGTCGTCCACCGAGTTGCTCTGCCTCACCCCGGCGGGCAGCGAAGGCGAGACGGCGCTGACCGTCACCGACCCCGCGGGCAGCGCCTCGGCCACCTTCACCTACCTTTCGACGGTCGACGACACCGCCCCGCCCGACACCGGCGAGCCCCCCGCGACGGTCACCAGCTGCGTGGTGGTCTCGCCCGAGTCGATGAGCATCGAGGCCTACGACTACACCGACGACGTCACCGCCAGCGTGATCGTCGCGGGCCGGACGGACGGCGACGGCGAGGGGCCGGGCATCGACGCGCAACTCGGGTTTGGGGACGTGGGCTCCGACCCGTCCACGTGGACCTGGGCCGAGATGTACTACAGCAGCAGCGACGGCGATGCCGACGTGTACGTCGACAGCTTCTACGTCGACGACGTCGGCAACTACGACGTGGCGGCGCGTTTCCGGGTGGACCACGGCGACTGGACGACCTGCACGACGGCATCGGGGAGCTACACGAAGCTGGAGGTCGTGCCCGCCGAGATCGAGGTCCCGGTCGACTACTGCCACGTGCAGTGGCCCTGCGGTACCTACACGGAGGCCGGTACCGAGTCCGAGGCGATCTACGCGTGGATCTACCAGTACGGGGTGACCCAGGGCGAGGGCGCCGGCGAGGGCATCTACATGGACGTGGGCATCGGCGACCTCGGCACCGACCCCGAGTCGAACCTCTCCTGGAACTGGACGGTGATGGCTTACAACGTCGATACCGACGGGCTCACCGAGGGCGACATGGCCAACGACGAGTACATGGGCAACTTCACCGCCCCGCTCACGAAGGGTGACTACCACTACGTCGTGCGCGCCACCGCCGACTGGGGCCTGTCCTACACCATCTGCGACCTCGGCGGCGAGGCATGCAACTTCGGCGGCAGCGACGACGGCTACGACGACCCGGGGACCTGCACGGTGTACTAGGCGGGTGGGCCCCGGCGCCACCACGCCCCGCAGCCCAGACGAGATAGCCGCCGCCCCCATGTCGAAGTTCGGCCGCATCGCGAAGCTCGGCACCCTCACCACGCGGGTGAGCGGCAGCTACCTCGGGCAACAGGTGGCGGGCATGTTCCAGGGCGAGGAGGGGCGCAAGGCCTCGATGCGGAAGTTGCACCTCGAGAACGCCGGCCGCATCGTCGACAACCTCGGCGCGCTCAAGGGTGCGGCGATGAAGGTGGGCCAGGCGGTGGCGCAGGTGGCCGACAGCCTCGACCTCCCGGCCGACGCCAAGGCGGTGCTCGGCAAGCTGCACGACAAGGCGGTGCCCGTCCCCTTCGAGAAGGTGAAAGCGCGCATCGAGGCGGAGTTGGGTGGCCCGGTGGAGTCGCTCTACGCCAGCATCGAGCCCGAGCCCCTGGGCACGGCGTCGCTGGGCCAGGTCCACGCGGCCCGCTTGCCCGACGGCACCGACGTGGTGGTGAAGGTGCTGCACGAGGGCGTGGAAGACGCTGTCCACAGCGACCTCGCGGCGCTCAAGGCGATGCTCGTGGGTGGGCGTTTCCTCCGGCGACCGAAGGAGGAGATCGACGCCTGGTTCGAGGAGATCGACCAGCGACTGGCGGAGGAGATCGACTACCGGCGGGAGGCGGAGAACACCACCGCGTTCCGGAGGTTGTTGGCGGAGGAGGAGGGGGTGATTGTCCCCCGGGTGCACGAGGGCTGGTCTACCGGCAAGGTGCTCACGCTGGAGCGCATTCACGGGCGACCGCTGGGCCAGTTCATCGCCACCAGCACGGCGGCCGCGCGCCAGGCGGCCGGCGTTCGCCTCGCCCGCACCTTCTTCCACCTGTTCTACTGGCACCACGCCTGCCACGCCGACCCCCACCCCGGCAACTACCTGTTCATGCCCGACGGGCGACTCGGGCTCATCGACTTCGGCTGCGTGCGCTACTTCGAGCCCGAGTGGGTGCGTCACTACGGTGGCTGCGCCTGGTACACCAAGGTGGGGGACCGCGAGCGGGTGATGGAGCACGCGGTGGGCGTCGGCGCGCTCACCCGTCGCGACAGCAACGCCGAAGACGTGATGTGGGACCTCTGCCGCGCCATCGGCGTGCCCTTCCGCAACGGCGAGTACACCGTGGGCGGCCCCGACGACGACGCGCACGAGCAGATCGCGCGGTGCATGCCGCGGGTGATCGTCAACCCGGTGCTGCGGGCGCCCCGCGAGGTGGTGTTCCTCCACCGGGCGCTCGGCGGCATCTACTCGATCAACAAGCAGCTCAAGCCCACCTATGACTGGGGAGAGCTGTTGCGGGAGAGTTACCGGCCGTCGTGAGCGGGGGGCGACGAGGCCCCCCTCAGCCCTCCAGGTCGAGGTCCTGCTCTCGGATCAAACCACCCTGGTGCGCTTGACGGTACCCCAGGTACAACTGCCCGGGTTCGACCAGGACGAGGCATCCCGCGCGCGGCGTCAACCGCTTCACCTCCCACCAGCCGTCGCCCAGCGCCTCGCCGATCCGGAAGGCGCGCTGGTCCCGGCGGAGGCCCGCCACGCCGAGGACCACCGCCGACCAGCGTTGCTGCTCCGGCGCGCCGCTGGGCACGAAGCGGCCGCGCGAGGGCGGCGGGGGAGCCGCGACGGCCGCGGCCGCGGGCAGGGTGGCGGCGGTGGCGGCGAGGCCGCCGGCGAGAGTTTGCAGGAATGAACGGCGATCCATGGGGTGCTCCGAGTGGGGGTTGCGCACCCGGAGCGGATCGACTCGCCGTTGGACCGTTCTGCCCGGAGGTTGCCGTCTCGGAGGGACTCCGGTGGGGCCGCATTTCCGCTCGCGCGGGAACCACCTTGCCCGGGCGGGCAGGTTGGCGGGCTTTCGCCGCTCTGGATGCACGGGGAGCGTAACCACGGGCGGGGGGCCGGCAAGGTGCGCCGTTGCGAGGGGGGCCCCCTACAACTCCAGCGTCCACTCCTGAGTGTGCGCGCCAGGGCCGGGGTCCTTCTTGGTGACCAGTTGCAGCACGCCACGGGGACAGACGTGCGCGCACATGCCGCACCCCACGCAGGACGCCCGCTTGATGTCCTGATTGCGCATCGCGTAGCTGCGCACGTCGATGCCCATCTCGCAGTAGGTCGAGCAGTTGCCGCAGCTGATGCACATGTCTTTCTTGACCGCGATCCGGAAGCGCCCAAACTTCTGGATCAACCCCAGCATCGCCGCCATCGGGCAGCCGTAGCGACACCACACGCGGGTGCCCATCACCGGGTACAGGCCGGTGCCGATCACCCCCGAGAACACCGAGCCGATCGCGAGGGAGTACACCCCCTTGTAGCTGTTGGCCCAGCCGTGCACGGCGGAGTCGGCGGGCGACAGCCCGTCGGCGATGATCAGCCCGAGCATCGCGAAGGCCGCGAACAAGACCGCGTGGATGCTCACCTGCTCCACGCGCCAGGCCTTGGCCGACTTGTCGGACAGGTGGCGCCAGGGGTCGCCGAAGGTCTCCGCGAGCCCCCCGCAGCCACAGATCCACGAGCAATACACGCGCTTGCCCTTGAAATACACCAACAACGGCAAGCCCACGAAGCTGCCGAAGATGAACCACGCCGCCACCGTGGCCTGCATGTGGTCGAGGTTGTAAGGGAAGAAGAGATCGTACTTCAAGGGGAAGAAGTAGCTGAAGTACCAGGCCGGGCGCTGGGCGAAGTCCAGCGCGATCGGCAACATGAAGCCGAGCACCGCCTGCACCGCCACCAGCGAGTAGGTGCGGTAGCGGTGGTAGGTGGAGTTGCCGTGCTTCTTCAACATGAAGTAGCCGCCCACCGCCATGCCGAGGGTGTAGAGCCCGGCGTAGAGGTACCACTTGTTGAACACCCAGAGGCTGCCGTTGTCGTTGGTCTTCCAGCCGAGTTTCACGATCAGCAGGTTGAGCGGGTCCCGCGCGTAGCGGACGGCGGCGTCGGTGGCGTTGTAGTCTTCCTTGCCGAAGTAGAGCAGAAGGTAGAACGCCAGTAGTAGCCCGGTGACGATCCACGCCGGGCTGCGCCGCGTGGAGACGGGCCGGTGGTAGGTGTCGAGTAGTCCAACTTGCATGGCCTAGGCTCCGTCGACGAGGGTGGCGCTGGGGTACACGCGGAAGGGCTCGATGAACTCCTCGTCGAACCGCGCCTCGTTCATGTGGGCCAGCACCCACTCCAGGCCGCGGCGCTCGTGGATCCAGCGCATCAGCACCTGGTGGTCCCAGCGACTGCCGAGGCCGTTGAAGCCGATGAAGCGGCCGTCCTTGAGCACGATGCGCTGGGAAACCGCCTTGCCGGGCACCTGCTGGTACCAGGTTTGCCAGTGGCCGTCTTCCGGGGGGGTGCCCACGCCCTGGTGTTTGTGCGGCTTGGCGGCAAACGGGATGAAGCCTGCGGTGGTGTACTCG
>CAYHRZ010000258.1:0-6418 GCA_964359125.1 uncultured Klebsiella sp.
TCCCGACCTTGAAGAACGGCAGCACCTTGGGGCCGACGACAATCGTGGCCCCAGTCTTGGGGTTGCGCCCCTCGTAGCCTCGGTACCGGCGCGCCGTAAACGTGCCAAAGCCGCGGATCTCCACGCGGGCACCCTGCACGAGGGCTCGCTCCACGCCGTCGAAGAGGGCATCCACCACGTGCTCCGCGAGGGGCCGCTGCACCCGGTGCTTGCGGGCGAAGAGATCCACCAGTTCGGCGCGCGTCATGCCTACTTCTTTACCCCGAGCAGGCCGAGCACGCGATCCTGGTTCTCCCTGAGCAGCAGCATCACGGGACTAGCGATGTAAATCGTGGAGTAGCTCCCGAAGAACATCCCGATCAGGAGCGCCTTGGCGAACTGGTTGAGCACCTCGCCGCCCAGGAACAAGAAGGGCAAGAGCGCCAGCGCCGTCGCGCCGGAGGTGACGATCGTGCGCGACAACGTCTGGTTCATGGAGTCGTTGATCAGCTTCCCCAACTCGGCCTTCTTGTATTTCTCCAGGTTCTCCCGGATGCGGTCGTACACCACGATGGTGTCGTTGAGCGAGTAGCCGACGAGAGTGAGGATCGCGCTGATCATCGGCAGCCCGAACTCCTGCTGGAACAGCACCCACACCCCGACGGTGAGGATCGCGTCGTGGAACAAGCAGAGGATGGCGCCGGGCGCGAAGGAGAAGTCGAACCGGATGGCCACGTAGACCAGGAGCAGCCCGATGGTGATCATCAACGACACCAGCCCCGCCTCACGGAGGTTGCCGCCGACCTTGGGGCCCACGCTGTCCGCGCGGTCGATCACGGGTTCCTTCGCGGCCAGTTCATTGGCCAAGACGTCGCGAATCTGCTCCGCCACCCCGGGTAGTCGCACGTAGAAGGTGTTTTCCTCCGGCGAGGCCTGCACCTGCACCTCGGGCACGGCGGCGAGCGCCGCAGCGAGTTGGGCCTGCGGCACCGGGTTGCCGTTGTAGAGCACCGCCGCGCGCGTGCCCACCTCCGCGTCGACTCGGAACTCACTGATCCAGTCGGGGCCGAAGGCAACGCCCAGCGCCTCCCGCACCTTCGACACCTCGGCCTCGTTCGCACCGCTGGCTCCCTGCACGCGGACCAGGAACGAGTTGCCGCTGCTGCCGACGCTCTGGACCGCGTCTTCCGACACTCCCATGCCGCCCACCGCCTCCCGCACCTCGGCGATGGTGGTGGGCTGCTGGAAGTGGACCTCCACCTCCGTGCCGCCCGTGAAGTCGATGCTCCACCGCGGGCCGACAACGAAAAACAGCACGAGGCTGACCACCATCGCGAGGCCGCTCAACCCGGCAAAGAAATGCCGCTTGCCGACGAAGTCGATGTAAAGGGTCTTGGGGAGAAGTTCACGCACCGGGCACCCCTCAGATGGACAGGCGCGGGCCAAGGCGCGCGGCGGCAAGCTCCATCAGCGTGCGGGTGACGAACACCCCCGTGTAGAGCGTAGTGAAAATGCCGATCATCAGCGTGACCGCGAAGCCCTTCAGCGGACCGGAGCCGTAGGAGTAGAGCACGACGCCCGCCAGCAGCGTGGTGACGTTGCCGTCGAACACCGCCCAGAAGGCCCGGTCGAAGCCAGCGTCGATGGCTGCCCCCGGCCCCCTGCCAGCCCGAAGTTCCTCGCGGATGCGCTCGAAGACGATGATGTTGCAGTCGACCGCCATGCCCACGGTCAGCGCGATGCCACAGATACCGGGCAGCGTGAGCGTGGCGCCGATGGCGACCAAGAGCCCCATCACCAGCACCACGTTGAGCAGCAGGGACAAGTCGGCCAGGATTCCGCTCACCCGGTAGTAGAAGGCGGCAAAGAGCAGCACCAGCGCGCCGCCGATCGCCGCCGCCAGGGCGCCCTCGCGAACCGCCTTCTCGCCGAGTTGGGCGCCGACCTGTCGCACCTCGCCCACCGAGACCGGAGCGGGCAGGGCGCCGGTGCGGAGCACCAGCGAGAGCAGGCTCGCCTCGTCGAACTGCTTGGCCATCGTCGGCTGCCCGGTGGTGATGCTCGCGGTACCGTCGATGCGGCTCTGCACCGTGGGCGCCGCGCGGACCTGGCTGTCGAGCACGATCGCCAGCCGCTTGCCAATGTTGCTCCCGGTCACGTCGCCAAAGACCGCGCTGCCGTGCGGCTTGAAGTCGAGGGCAACGTAGTAGTCGCCGGTCTGGGGGTTCTGCTCGGTGCGGGCGTTGTTGACGTCGTCGCCGGTGAGCAGGATCTCGTCTTTCACCACGTAGGGGATCGTGCGGGTTGGCGGCCGAACCGTGGGATCGTACTCCCACATGAGGCGTCGCCCCGGCGCGAAGACGCCGTTGTCGATCATCCAGTTGTTGAGGTGATCGTCGTCGAGGAAGTCGTCGCCGCTCAGCGCGAGACGGGCCTCCTCGATCTTCCCGGCGACGGCGGTCATGTCGGCGTCCTCGTCGACCAGCATGAACGCCAACTGCGCCGTGGTCCCCAGCGCGGCCACGGCCCGGTCGATGTCGGTCTCGCCGGGCAACTGGAGATCGATGCCTGTCGCGCCCTTCTGCGTGATCTGTGGCTCTTTCACGCCGGTGGCGTTCACCCGGTTCTCGATCACGTCGCGGGCCTGTCGCACCGCTTCGGTCCGGATCTCGTCCACCCGGGCGTCGCTCATGGCGAACACCATCCAGGTGCGACCGCCCTCGTCACGAGACTCACTGTACGTGTAGCCGTCGAGGCGACCGTTCACGAGTTCCTTCACCTGCTCGAGCGTGACGCCGGCCTCGGGCTGGACGAGCAGCGCCGACGTGCCACGGTCGCGCCGGACCTCGACAAGTTTCACGCCCTTGTCGCTCGCAGCGCGCTTGAGCGGCTGGATGTCGCGCTGGATCACCGACCGCACGGCTTCGTCGACGTCGACCTGGAGCATCAGGTTCAGCCCGCCCTGGAGGTCCAGGCCCTTGACCAGTACGCTCGACGGCAGCCACTTCGTGAAGGGTTGCGGGGGGGGCGCGTCGGCCGGCGGATCCTTCATGGCGCGGAGCTCCGCGACGCGGACGACCTCGGCTTGCAACTCCGGCGGCAAGAACGTCGGCACCAGCATCCACACCGCGAGCAGCAGGCTAGAAACGCTCAGTGCGACGCGAGCAAGAAGACCTGTTTCCATCACGACTTCTTGGCCGCATCGGCCACTTTCTCAACTTGCTTCTTCTTCACCGCCTCCCGGTCCACCGTGAGAAAACCGTTGGGGCAGACCTCCAGGACGATGGCGTCGGTGCGGACCTCGTGGACCTTACCGTGGATCCCCGACGTGGTGACGACCTTGTCGCCCCGCTGGAGCCCGGAGAGCAGCGTCTGGTGTTCTTTCTCTTCGGTCCGCTGGGGACGCCACACGAAGAAGTAGAAGATCACGCCGATGATGAGGATCATCGGGAGCGTGCTCAGGAACGGCGAGGGCGCCGCCTGCATGAAAATCGCGGGGAACTGGGGGGTCATGGGTCTCCGTCTTGCGACTCGCCTTCCTCCGGCCGTGTCCACCGTTCGGCGTCCGCGCGCAAGGCGACCAGGGCCTCGGGGCCCCGGCCGATCGCCTCGCGGATCCGAGCCACCAGTCGCTGGTAGAAGGTGACGTTGTGGAGGGTCAGCAGTCGCGGCGCGAGGATCTCGTTGCTGGTGTAGAGGTGCCGGAGGTACGCCCGGCCCAGGCGGCCGCAGGCGTAACACGGGCATTCCGGGTCCAGCGGTCGCGGATCGTCACGGTGGCGGGCGTGCTTGATGGTGACCCGCCCGGTCGAGGTGAACGCCACGCCGAAGCGCGCGGTGCGGGTGGGGATCACGCAGTCGAACAGGTCGATGCCCGCGATCACGCCGTCGACCACGTCCACCGGGTAGCCCACGCCCATCAAGTAGCGGACCTTGTTCACCGGAAGTCGCGACGCCGCCAGCGACGCCATCGCCAACAAGGCGTCGCGGGGTTCGCCCACCGAGAGGCCGCCCACCGCGTAGCCGTCGAGATCCATGGCCGCGAGTTCCTCGGCGTGCGCCGCACGCAGGTCCTCGAAGGTGCCCCCCTGTACGATGCCGAATACCGCCGTGCTCTCCGCCTGCCGACGCGCGGCCAGGCAACGGCGCAGCCAGCGGGTGGTGCGCTCGGTCGACGAGGCCACCCGCTCGCGGTCGGCCGGCCACTCGATGCACTCGTCGAACGCCATGGCCACGTCGACCCCGAAGGCCTCCTGCACCTCGATCGCCACTTCGGGGGTGAGCATGCGCCACTGGCCGTCCAGCGTGGACCGGAACTTCACGCCTTCTTCGGATACCTTCCTGAATTCCTTCAGCGAGAACACCTGGAAGCCTCCGGAGTCGGTGAGGATGGGGCCGTCCCAGTCCATGAACTGGTGCAGCCCGCCGAGAGCCCGCATGCGCTCGTGCCCGGGCCTGACCCAGAGGTGGTACGTGTTGGCGAGCACCATCTGCACGCCCGCTCCACGCAAGTCCGGCGTCGTGAGCGCCTTGACCGTCGCTGCGGTGCCTACCGGCATGAACGCCGGGGTGTCGACGGTGCCATGGGACAGGGCGAGGCGTCCACGGCGGGCGGCGCCCGCCGTGGCGAGCAGGGTGTACGAGGCGGGAGGCACGGGGGGACGGCGTCTAGCGCGCCGCCGGTTCGCCGTCAGCGAACGGCAGCGCCGTGGTACGGCGCGGGAAGAAGCACGCGTCGCCGTAGCTGAAGAAGCGGTAGCCCTGGGCCACGGCGTGCGCGTAGGCGGACAGCACGCGCTCCCGTCCCGCGAACGCCGCCACGAGCATCAAGAGCGACGACCGCGGGAGGTGGAAGTTGGTGAACAGCGCGTCGACCCGCGCCGGCACCCATCCTTCCCGGAGGAACACGTCCGTCTCCCCCGGTCCCGCGCCCGACGCCGACTCGAGGACACGCACCGCGGTGGTCCCGACCGCCACCACCCGGCGTCCCTCGGCACGGGCCGCGCTCACCGCCGCCCAGGTCTCGCCCGGCACCGAGAACCGCTCGGGGTGCAGGCGACCCCGGGCGAGCACCTGGGGCGTCAGCGGCCGGAACGTCCCCAGTCCCACTTCCAAGGTCACCGCAACCACCAGGGCACCCACGCCGCGCAGCCGGTCGAGTAGTTCGGCCGAGAGGTGCAGGCCCGCCGTGGGTGCTGCGGCCGCCGCCAGCGCGGAGGGGCGCGCAAAAATCGTCTGGTAGCGTGCCTCGTCGTCGGCCTCCGCCGCGCGCTCCAAGTACGGCGGCAGCGGCACGCTGCCGACCGCCGCCTCCACCGCGTCGAGCGACGGGGAAAACTGCACGGTGGCGCGCCCCTCGTCGAACTTCTCCAAGACCCGGATCGCCCCGGGTCCCGCGCGCAGCACCTCCCCCACCCGCACCTTCCGCGCCGGCCTGACCAGCACCTCCGCCACGTCACCATCGGCCCGCAGCACCAGCACCTCCACCGCGCCGCCGCTGTCTCGGCGCGCAGCGATCCGCGCCTTCCGCACCCGGACGTCGTTCACCACGACGACGTCGCCGCGCCGCAGGAGGGTGGGCAAGTCCGTCACCGCCCGGTCTTGGAGGGTGTCGTCCACGACGAGGAGTCGCGCGCCGTCACGCTGGGCCAGCGGGTGCCGCGCGACCTGGTCCGCCGGGAGCACGAAGTCCCAGGCGGCGAGCGGGTCCGTCAGGAGCGACCGGGCCGGACGCGGCGACTGGTCACCGACGACGACGGCAGGTGCAGCACCTTCAGCACCGGAACTTCGCCGGCAGGCGCCTCCACCGAGGCGGCGGGCGCGGGGATTCTCCGGATCTCGATCTCGCGCGGCGCGTCGATCGCCAGCCGAACCACGCCCTTGCGGGTGATCGACACCATCACCCTGATGTCGTCGCCGATCTCAATGACATCGCCGTCTTTCTGGGTAACCACGAGCATCGGACCTCGGGGGTTCTACCTGCGAGGCTACTGCCCGCGATCGTGGTTGACAAGCCGCGAGGCACGGACGCGGCCGCTGGGATAGCCCCGTCGGCTTGCAGAGGCCCGCCATGTCCCGCGATTCTTCGCCTACCCAACGCCGCCGCAGGCAAGCGGGGGGATCCGACGCCGAGTCGCCGGCGCCCGCGCCCCTCGCCGCCGCGGCGCCCATGCCGGCGCCCGCGCCCTCGGCGCCCGTCGTCCCGGCCGCCCTCGCCGCCCCGACGCCCCGTGCGCCCACGGACTTCGACGGGCTCCGCGCGATCGGCGAGATGGACCCCAGCGAGGTGCGCGCCATGATGGACGCCTTCACCGGCGGCAACCGCGGACCCGCCCTCCAGGCCGGCCAGCGGGTGCGCGCCCGCGTGAGCAGCGTGGGTAGCGGTGTCGTGTTCTGCGACGTGGGTGGCAAGGCCGACGCGGTGCTGGACCGGCTCGAA
>CAYHRZ010000258.1:6428-7651 GCA_964359125.1 uncultured Klebsiella sp.
TGCACAGCACCGACGGCGGCGAGATTCGATTGACCTTGCGTCCCTCCGGGAGCGCCGTGCGCGAGATGCTGGAGGAGGCGATGAAGGCGCGGATCGCAGTCGATGGTCGGGTCAACGGCGTCGCGGAAGCCGGCTGGGACGTGGCGCTCGCCGACGGCGTCCGCGCCTTCTGTCCCGCGTCGCACACCGGCGTGCCAGAACCGGCCGACCCGGCCCACACCGGCCGCACGCTCCCTTTCCACGTCCACGACATGCGCGGTCGCGACGTGGTGGTGAGCCGCAAGAACATCGTCGAGGCCGAGCAGCGGGCGGCCGACCAGGGACGCCTCGGTGAACTGCGGGTGGGCGCCGTGCTCGAGGGCGTGGTCGTCAGCCTCCGCGAGTTCGGCGCCTTCGTGAAACTGGCGAACGGGGCCGAGGGCATGGTGCACCTCTCCAATCTCAGCGACCAGCGGGTCAAGCACCCCTCTGAGGTCGTGAAAGAAGGCGACAGCGTGCGCGTCCGCGTGCTGGCCATCGACACCGGCCGACGGCGACTGGACCTGGGCCTGCGCCAGGCGGTGGAGATCAGCGCGGGGTCGGTCGAGGCTGCGGCGGGCTTCAACCCCTTCGCGTCGTTGCTGAAAGACGTGCGGGTGAAGAAGTAGAGGTAGCCGACCGCCGGCTCAGCGCCGCGCGGCCACCAGCTTGAGGTGTTCGAACGCGCCCCGCTTCCGGGCTGGCTCCTCGGCGATCTCGTCGGGGTGCCAGGTCGCGATGAGATCCGCCCCCGCCCAGCGGCCGAAGGTGCCGAGGTCGGCCAGCCCCAGCGCCACCGCCGTCGCTCGGCCCAGGGCGAGCACGACCCGGGGGCGGAGGGCGTCGACTTGCACCCGGAGCGCCTCCACACAAGTCGCACAGGTCCGGGCCTCGGCCATCCAAACGTCGCCGGGTTCGAGTCCGACCACGTTGAGCAACATGTTGCCGAGCATCGTGGCGGCGGCGCCCTCGGCTCGGGGGGCCACGATGGCCAAACCGGACCGCAATCCCCCGCTGCCCAGCGAGATCGGCTGCCCACAACCGTCGCAACGCTCGGGCAGCGCGGCTACCGCGCGTTGCAGGCGCTCTTCCGGAGTCAGCAGGCGATCCTTCCACTTCCCGAGCAGGCCCCCGGCCGGCGCTGGGGCGGGCAACGGCGTCGGCGACGGGGAGAGAGGCGCGGGCGCGCGCGGGGGCACAGCCAC
>CAYHRZ010000259.1:0-7649 GCA_964359125.1 uncultured Klebsiella sp.
CACCACCGAGGTCTCCGACGACGCGCGCGACTGCGACGGCGACGGCATCGACGACTACCTCGACACCGACAGCGACAACGACGGCATCCCCGACAGCGAGGAGGGCGGCACCGGCGGCGACGTCGATACCCCCCCGCGCGACACCGACGACGACGGGAAGTACGACTACGCCGACACCGACAGCGACGGCGACGCGCTCCCCGACGCGGAGGAGTTGTTGCTGGGCACCGACCCCTACGACAGCGACACCGACGGCGACGGCTACTCCGACGGTGGCGAGTACACCGCCGGCACCGACCCCCTCGACGCGTCCAGCGTGATCGACGGGATCTACGTCGAGGTCCAGGAGCGCACCACCGTGGAGGAGGAGTTCGAGTTCGAGCTCTCCATCCAGCGGGGCGACGTGGGCTTCATCATCGATACCACCTGCTCGATGGGCGGCACGATCACCGCCGTGGCGAGCGAGTTCAACACCCTGGTGGGCGAGCTCGACTCGGTGCTGCCCGACGCCGGCTACAGCGTGAGCGGCCACGACGACTACGCCTACGGCAGCTACGGCTCGCCGGGGAGCGACAAGCCGTTCTACCTGCGCCAGCAGATCACGACCGACACCACGCTGGTGCAGACCGGCTTCGCGTCGTTGAGCACCCACTCCGGGGCCGACGGCCCCGAGTCGGGCACCGAGGCGATCTACCAGGCCGCCAGCGGCGCCGGCTACGACCAGGACTGCGACGGTAGCTACGACAGCAGCACCGACGTGGTGCCGTTCATCGCCGACGCGTCGGACCCCTTCGGCGGTGCCGGCGGCGACGAGTACGACAGCACGACCCCCGACGGCGGCGTGCTCGGCGGCATGGGCTTCCGCGAGTACTCGCTGCCCGTCATCGTGCTCGCGGGCGACAACTACCTGCGCGACCCGGAGTCGAGCAACGGCATGTACAACGGAACGCCGGGCGGCTGTCCCATCGACGCCGGCATGTCCGACGCGATCACCGCCTTCACCGACCTGGGCGCGTACTTCGTGGGCGTCAGCGTCAACGGCAGCACCGGCTACCCGCAGATGGTCGACTTCGCCGACGCCATCGGCTCCTGGGCGGACCTCGACGGTGACGGCGTGGCCGCGGAGCCGGTGGTCGAGACGTGGTCCGGCAGCAACGCCGAGTTCCGCGAGACCCTGGTCAATGCCATCACCCAGCTGGTGGCCGGCGTGCGCTTTGCCCGCGTGGACCTCTCGGTCGACGGCGACAGCTACGGCTTCGTGCAGAGCATCGAGCCGGAGTACTACGAGGGTCTCGGCGCCGAGGACGAGGGCGAGATCCTCACCTTCACGCTCACCTTCCGGGGCGTGGTGGCGGCGCTCACCGAGGACCAGCTCTACGTGCTCACCCTCAACGTGCTCGGCGACCAGTCGATCCTGCTCGACACCCTCGACATCGTCATCGTCGTCCCGGGGCAGGAGTACTAGCACGCGTTGGAGCCACGCCGGGACGCCTGCCGGGTCTGGGGTGCGGGTCGCTAGCGCCTGCGGGTGAGGCGCGAGAGATCGACGTCGGCCAGCGTGGTGGCCGAGGACCACTCGACGAAGGAGCCCTGCAGCCCGCTCCACGCCGGGTGTAGAGGGCAGGGCGCGCCCGGGTCGCACTGCGACCAGCCGAAGGCGCAGCGGCCCGCGTCGGGCCCCGCGTCGGCGGCGGCGAGGATGTCCGCGAACGTGATCGACGCGGGGGGGCGGGCCAGGGCGAACCCGCCGTGGTGACCCTTGCGCGACGTGAGCAGTCCGGCCAGGACCAGCCGTCGGAGGATTTTCGACAGGTACGCGGGCGGAACGCCCGACTGCGCCGAGAGATCGACCGCCCGCACGCCCTCGCCCGGGGGCGCGGCGGCGAGGCACGACATCGCACGGAGCGCGTACTCGGCGGTCTGGGGGAGAAACACGAACCCTCCGGGATGTCCCGCGGCGGCCCGGCAGGGGGGCCGGTCGTCTGACGGATTGGGGAACTCACTCAAGCGATGTACATGTCCATTGATGTAGCCCGGAGTCACCGATGGTGCCCAGCGCGGCGGGCGGCCAAATCGCAGTCCCCACGACCACCGAGGTGGCGGGCCTCCGGGCGTGGCTCGGCCTCGCGGTGGGGGTGTTGATCGCGGCCGGCTGCTTCGCCGTGCTGCTCGTCTTCGCGCGTATGCCGCCCTTCGATCGGCTGGTCACGGACCCCGACTTCTTCCGTCGCTGCCTCGTCGTGCACGTCGACCTGGCGCTCGTGGCATGGTTCGTCTCGTTCATCGTCGCCATGAGCTTCCGGCTCCCCGAGCCGGGTCGGGCGGGGCGATGGACCGTCGGCGCGGCCTGGGTCTCGGCCGGCGGGCTCGGGGTCATGGGCCTCGCGGTCGCCACGCCGGGGTCGGGGGCGGTGATGGCCAACTACGTGCCGGTGATCGACCACCCGCTGTTCGGGATTGGGCTCGCCACCTTCGGCGTGGGCGTGGTCGCAGCGCTGGCCGATGGGCGACTCTGGAGCACCCGGGCAGACAGCGCGGCGGCGCCGGGCATCGCGGCGGCTGGCGTGGCGCTGCTCCTCGCCGGGGTGACGTTCTTCGCGAGTTGGCTCGGCGGGCCCGCCGGCGTGCCCGGTGAAACGGGCTTCGAGTTGTTGATGTGGGGAGGTGGGCACGTCCTCCAACTCGCGAGCGAGACCGCGATGGTGGCCGCCTGGTTGTACCTGCTGGAGGAGTCTACGGGGCGGCCGGTGATGCGCCGCGGCACCGCGGCTGCGGGTTTCGTCCTGCTGGTACTCCCGTGGTTTGCCGCCCCCCTGCTCACCGGATTCGGGCTGCACAGCAGCGCCTACTACCACGGCTTCACCCAGCTGATGCGCTGGGGTATCTTCCCGGTGGTAAGCCTATTCCTCCTGGCTTGCTTCGCCGCCGCTCGCCGTGCGCCCACCGGGGATCCCCGCGTGGCCGGCTTCTACGTCAGCGCGGTGCTCACGGTCCTCGGCTTCGTCCTCGGGGCGTTGATTCGAGGGTCAAATACAGTTATTCCCGCACACTACCACGCGTCCATCGGCGCCGTGACCGTCGCCTTCATGGCGCTGGCCCCTGGTTTGCTCGGTGCGGCCGGCTACGCCAAGTGCTCGCCATCTCGCCTGGCCCGCTGGCAGCCCGTCCTGTTTGGCAGCGGGCAATTCGTCTTTGCCGTCGGCTTCGCCTTCGCCGGTGCCCACGGGTCGGCCCGGAAGGTGTACGGCGCTGAACAACTCGCCCGATCCCCGCTCGAGACCCTCGGTCTCGCGGTGATGGGCCTCGGCGGTATCGTCGCTGTCGCGGGCGGGATCGCCTTCCTCTGGATCGTGGTCCAGCGTTGGCTTGGGCCCGGCAGCTTGCTCACCCGTCTCCCCTGGAGGTCCTCGTGGCCGCGTCGCCGCACCCAATCCAACGCCTGATGGACAACCCCTGGCTGCTCCTCGCCCTGGGGGTGGTCGTCCCGATGATCTCCTACACCGCCTGGGGCTGGGTGGAGCTCATCAACGTGCAACCCGCAGCCCTGCCCTAGCGAGGTTTCCATGAGTATCCACATCCCCGCGGCCGACTGGTTCAGGGCGCCATCGGGTGGCGAGCGCACATGGATCGGGCTCGCCCTCACCTGGTGCCTGGTTCTCACCGTGGCCATGCCGTACTGGCACCTCCGCGGCAAGCAGAACAGCACCGGCGAGGCCTACTCCGTCGAACCCAGCAAGTTCGCCGAGCGCGTGGAGGCATTTGTGCTGAGCAACAAGGTCGGCGAGGAGAACGGTGTGCCGGTGGTGCAGCCCGCGCCGGGTGGCGACGCCTACCTCCTCGGCCAGATGTGGCGCTGGTACCCGATCCTGAAGCTCAAGCAGGGACAGACCTACCGCCTGCACCTCTCGGCGCTGGACCTCCAGCACGGCTTCTCCCTGCAGCCGATGAACATGAACTTCCAGGTGCTGCCCGGCTACGACCACGTGCTCACGCTGACGCCCACGACGGCGGGCACGTTCTCTGTGATCTGCAACGAGTACTGCGGCATCGGCCACCACCTGATGACCGGCCGCATCATCGTCGAACCCTAGGAGACCTCAATGTCGACCACGGCCCCCCTGGCGTCGGCCGAACCCGCACCTGGGTTCGCCACCGGCAATCAAGTTCCCGGCGAAGTCCGAACGTGTGACACGACGGGACTGCCCGTGTGTCTCAACGCGCAGTGGTTCATCCGCGTCAACGCGGTGATGGCGGTCGTCTTCCTGCTCGTCGGGGGTGTCGCCTCCATCCTGCTCGCGCTCACCCGAGCGCCCGCCGTTCACTTGCTGTCGGCCGAGTGGTATTACCGGGTGCTCACGCTCCACGGGTTGAACATGCTGATCTTCTGGATCCTGTTCCTCGAGGTGGCCATCCTGTACTTCACGTCCACCAGCTTGCTCAACTCGAAACTCGCCTCCAAGGGAGTTGCTTGGGCCTCGTTCGGCCAGATGTTGGTGGGCGCGCTGATGGTCGACGCGATGATCCTCAGCGGGAACAGCGACGTGCTGATGACGTCGTACGTCCCCCTCAAAGGACACCCCCTCTTCTACCTGGGCATCATCTTGGTGGCCACCGGCACGCTCACCGGGGTGGGGAACTTCTTCGCGACGCTCTACATCGCCAAGCGCGACCGGACGTACCACGGGTCCGTTCCGCTGGTGGTCTTCGGTGCCACGGCCGCCGCGATCATCGCGGTGGTGACGCTCTTGCACGGCGCCATCGTGATGATCCCGACGTTCTTGTGGTCGATGGGCCTCCTCGAGACCATCGACGCGGCCTGGTACCGGCTCATCTGGTGGGGCCTCGGCCACCAGTCGCAACAGGTCAATGTGTGCGCCATGGTGTCGGTCTGGTACCTGCTGGCCACGATCACCACGGGGGCGAAGCCCATCAACCAGGCGGTTTGCCGGGTGGCCTTCGTGCTCTACGTCCTGTTCATCAACCTCGCCTCCGCGCACCACCTGCTCGTGGACCCGGGCGTGACCGCCGGGTGGAAGATCTGGAACACCTCCTACGCGATGTACCTCGCCGTGCTCGCGTCGATGATCCACGGGTTCACGGTGCCTGCCTCGGTCGAGGTGGCGATGCGAAAGAAGGGGTACACGGACGGCCTGTTCGGGTGGCTGTGGGCGGCGCCGTGGAGCAACCCGGGGTTCTCCGCCTTCTTCATGTCGCTCGTCATCTTCGGCTTCCTCGGCGGCATCACCGGCGTGACCCTGGGCACCCAACAGATCAACATCATTGCTCACAACACCCTGCGCATCCCCGGTCACTTCCACGCGACGGTCGTGGGCGGTACCACCCTCGCCTTCATGGGCCTCACCTACTACGTCGTCCCGCTGCTCTTCCAGCGCGAGTTCTACGGCCGGGTGCTCTGCCGGGTCCAACCTTATGTGTTCGCGGCAGGCATCGTGCTGATGGCGATCGCGATGACGTTTGCCGGGAGCTACGGTGTGCCGCGCCGGCACTGGGACGTGGAGTTCGCGGGCGCGCAGATCGCGACCGGCTTCGACGCGAGCGCCCACGTGTGGCTCGGCTTGGTCGGCGTGGGTGGAACACTCGCCTTCGTGGGCCTGCTCATGTTCATCCTGCTGGTCGTGAGCGCCGTGTTTTTCGGCAAGTCCAACGCCGGCCGCGCCATGACGGCCTGGTAGGAGGGTTCTATGTCAGACGATAAGAAAGTGGTCGACATCATCCGCGAGGAGCACGAGACGGACGATCACCACGTGCCCGGTACGATGACGCTCGTGCTCGCCCTCCTGGCCAGCTTCGCGGTGTACTACTTCGCCAACTGGAAGGCCCTCGCCGATACCTGGCACGTCCGGTAGGGCCCGCCGTGGCCGGGCGCCTGCTCGCGGGCCTTGATCGTTTCTTCGGTACCTGGCGCTTCCCAGCCCTCGCGACGGGCGTGCTCGGTGGGGCCGGTGGGCTCGGGATCGCGATGCTGCTCTGGCCAGCGGGTGACACCGGCGTGGGCGCCTTCGCGGACGACTTCCGCACGTGGTGTTTTGGCTACGACGCGGCGAGTGGAGAGCTCGACTGGGTGCTAGTCGGGGCGTTCATGTCACAGCCGCTCCTGGTGTTCGGGATCGTGGCCCTGGGGTGGTGGCCGGTCCTCAGCAGGGCGACGGTGCGCGGCGCGGCCCGCTGGGTGTCGGCGGGGGCGTTGCTGTTCGTCGTCTCGACGGCGGCCATCGCGGACATCCGCCCCTCCGCCGGGCGGGACGGCGTCATCCCCTTCCCGGTGGAGGCGCTGCGTACGCACATCCCGGCCCCGGGCATCCGGCTCGTCGACCACGAGGGCCACCCCTTCGATCTTCAGGCGGAGCGAGGGCGGGTGGTGATGCTCACCGCCGTTTATTCCAGCTGCGGGGCGAGCTGTCCGCGCATCTTCGAGCAGGCGAAGGCGGTGGTGGGCAGCCTCCCGGCGAGCGAGCGGGCGGAGGTCCTCGTCGCTGCGCTCGCGCTCGACGCGGAGCGAGACACGGTGGTCGCGATGGCCCGCCTGGCGAGGGCGCACGGGGTGGCCGCGCCCGGCTTCCGCTTGCTGACGGGCCCGCCGGCCCTCGTTGAGCGGCGACTCGACGACCTCGGCGTTCGCCGGGCCCGTGACCCGGTCACGGGGCAAGTCGACCACGCGAACACCTTCCTCCTCGTCGACCGGGCGGGGTTCGTGGCGTACCGTTTCAGCCTGGGCGACCGCCAGCGCGACTGGCTCGGCGCCGCGCTGCGCGCCCTCCTGGCGGAACGCTGACCGCGCCACCACCGGACGAGGTGAGGGGCACGGGGTTCGAAGTTCCCGTGCGGGGGGAGGCGGTTTTCCGCGCGCTCGAACGGCCCTTGTTGTGGCTCGATGCCCGCGCCGCGCGCCACTTCCCGCCTTCGCTGGATCCGGTGGCGCAGGCCGGGGCGCTCGCGGTGCTCTCGCTCGTCGTCGCGCTGGTCTCTGGGATCCTCCTACTTTTCTGGTACGTTCCCAGCGTATACGGGGCGTATGCGTCGGTGGCGGCGATGGCCGGGCTGCCGACGTTCTTGCGCGCGCTGCACCGCTACAGCTCTGACGCCTGTGTGCTCTTCGCGGTCTTTCACGCGCTGCGGCTCGGCCTGGCGCGACGGTTCACCGGGGCGCGGTGGCTGGCCTGGGTCACGGGCATCGGCCTCCTGGTCGCCCTGTGGCTCGTGGGCTGGCTCGGCTACTGGCTGCTCTGGGACGAGCGTGGACGGCAGGTGGCCCTCGGGACGGCCCGGTTCGTCGACGTGCTCCCGCTCTTCGCCGACCCCCTGTCACGTTCGTTTCTGGCCGACGATCGCGTCAACACCCTGCTCTTCTTCGTCGTCTTCTTCGTGCACATGCTGCTCCCACTCCCCATGGGAGTGGCGCTCTGGCTCCACGTGGCGAGAGTCTCCCGGTCCCGGTTCCTCCCCGGGTTCGCGGCGAGCCTCGGCGCCACCGGGGCGATGGCGGCGCTGTCTCTGCTCCTTCCGGCCGACCTCGCTGGGCCGGCGCGCATGGCGGCGGTGCCGGGAGACCTGGTGGTGGATGCCTGGTACCTCCTCCCGTTGTGGGTGACTGACAGCGTGCCGCCTGCCCTGGCGTGGGTGTCGATCCT
>CAYHRZ010000260.1:0-967 GCA_964359125.1 uncultured Klebsiella sp.
GCGTAATAGCTGCCGCCGGTGGAGAGGTCCACGTCGCTGTCGTCACCGTCGACGAGGCCGTCGCAGTCGTCGTCGAGGCCGTTGCACAGCTCGGGGCTGGCGGGGCCCACGGCGGGGTCCTCGTCGTCGCAGTCGCCGCCGTCGGGGGCGTAGCCGGTGGGCTGGAGGCAGGCCTCGTCGGTGTAGGCGTCGTTGCCGTAGCCGTCGGCGTCGCGGTCCTCGTACCAGGTGGTGGTCACGCCCTCGTCGACCAGCCCGTCGCAGTCGTCGTCCACCTCGTCGCAGTCTTCCGTCCCGCCCGGGTTGGCGTCGCCGCGGGTGTCGTCGCAGTCGGTGCTGTCGGTCACCCAGCCGCTGCCGGGGGGCGAGCAGGTAGTGACACTCGAGCCGGCGTAGCCGTAGCCATCGCCGTCGGCGTCGGCGTACCAGGTGGTGGCGCCGTCTTCGTCGATGCTGCCGTCACAGTCGTTGTCGACGCCGTCGCAGGTCTCCGGCGCGCTGGGGTACACGTCGTCGCGGCTGTCGTCGCAGTCGGTGGCGTCGCCGATGTAGTTGCCGGTGGGTGGCTCGCAGGCGGTGACCGGGAGGTCCACGTTGCCGAACCCGTCGCCGTCGGTGTCGGCGTACCAGGTCTGGGCGAGGCCCTCGTCCACCTCGCCGTTGCAGTCGTTGTCGATGTTGTCGCAGCGTTCCTCGGCGCCGGGGAACACCGTGCTGTCGCCGTCGTCGCAGTCGCCCTCCTCGTCGGTAAAGCCGTCGCCGTCGAGGTCCTGCGGGGTGTCGTCGTCGCCGTCGGCGTCCTTGTTGGGATCGCTAGGCTCCTCGCCGCGGCAGGCGAAGAGGGCGAACAAGGCGAGGAGGGAGGGGGTACGCATCGGGGTAGCATACACCCCGGGGGCGGTAGCCCCAAACCTCCCTGCGTCGGGCGTGGCGGGTCAGGCTGAGCCGTGCTATCGAACACCAGGGG
>CAYHRZ010000260.1:1067-7630 GCA_964359125.1 uncultured Klebsiella sp.
CTCCACCAGGGGCTCCACCAGGGGCTCCACCAGGGGCTCCACCAGGGGCTCCACCAGGGGCTCCACCGGGGGCTCCACCAGGGGCTCCACCACCTTCACTCCGAGGTACTCGATGGATCCCGCTTTCCAGTCAAATGTCATTCTCCTCCCCCTGTTCAGGGGCCTGGCCGTCACGACGACCGGCGTCGCGCTCGGCAAGAGCGTGCTCGACATCGACGTGGCCCGGGTCCGGGCGCTGCTGCCGCGCTGTACCGCCCTGTTCCTCGTCGGACTGGTGGAGAACGTGCCCTCCACGGACCTGGAGTTCAACGTAGGCTTCTTCTCTGCTTACGACCGAGATCATCACCCCGCGAGCCCGATCGACATCGCCGCCACCCCCATCACGTCCGCGAGCCCGCAGGGTACGCGCTCACTGGACTACACCACCACCGCCAACTTCCTCCCGGACACGCGGCTGCAAGCGTGGTGGCGCAACCCGGCGGGCGTGAGCGGCGCGAAGTCCGGTCTCATCAGCGCGATCCTGGGCGCGCGGCTGAGTAGCTGAGGTGAAGCGCCGCGAACTCGGCGGCGGGCGAGGCGCGAGTTGCCCGCTCGCGAGTGCTGCAGGCGCGAACGCCTGCGGGTGCCTCGCATGCGCGCTCGCCCGCGCCGAGGAGCAGGAGCGCGGCTGGGCGGTGACGACGTCGGTCGTCAGCGTAGCGCCCGGGGGTGGAACCCGGAAAACCGCCTCCGCCTGCGGCTGTCATCCCGGTGGCGGCGCCGTGCGCGCCGACCCCGCCCGCGGATCGGCGGTCGCGCTGTCGCGAGTCTCCCTTCGATCATCCCCGAGGGCGCAGAGGCCTGCCGCGAGCTCCAGCCGGGTCTCCAACGGGTGCACCGTCGGTGGAATCGCCGTGGACGCCACCTACGAACCGTCGATCGACGACGAGCGCCGCAAGGAGTTCTTGAGGACTTTTCTGCCCGAGTACTACGAGAGCCGAGAGGCCTGGGCCGACTACGACTTCGGTGACTACGCCGCGTTTTGCCCGGTGGGCGACCTCGCCGCTGACCTTGGCCTACTCTCGGCGTTCGACTCCGCCGGCATGCACGCCGGCCAGTTCTGGATTGGCTACGAGGCCGACGCGCCCGACTACAAAGTTTACCTGCACGCTATGAGCCTACTCGACACCTTCAAGCACCGTGTACCCAACAACATCGCCGGCTGCGAGGGCGCGCGCGACGAAGTCGAGCGCATGATGAAGGCGGTCAAGGGTGCGGCGCCGGCGGGCTCCGACTGGACGCTATTCGTCGGCGACGCACAGTTTCTCGACGGGACGTCCCCCTGCGACGGCAACGGCTACACGCCCGACCTCGACGCCTGCGGCCTGGCCACGAGCTTCGACTCGAAACTCGGCTCCCTCGCCCGGACGGACCGGGTGTTTCGCACGGTCCACCTCTGCAACCAGTACTTGCTCGGGCAGGCGCTCGCGGCTGATCGCGCGTTCAGCTTCGCGTACTTTCTCCAATCGGCCGTACGGGAGGGTCGTGTGGTGTACCCCGACGGGATGGAGAACCTGGATCCGGGTGAGCAGGTCGCGGTGGGCCTTCGCACGCGGGAGGCCTACCTCGACGCGGCGTTCCAGTCTGCCCGCTTGGGGCTCAGCTTCTGCCTGCCGATCGCCAAGACCCTGCTGCACGAGCTGCTGCACCTGTACCGGGCCGACGCGTGGCACTGCGACGCCGCTTGCTGCCAGGAACGAGTCGCCCAGCGCTGGCAGGTCCAGGTGGCCAGCCGCCTCGGGCTGGTGCAGGCGAATTCCTCGACCGTCGACAGGGATCTCTCTGGAGTCTTCGAGCGCAGCATGACTTGTGA
Source organism: uncultured Klebsiella sp. (assembly GCA_964359125.1). GTDB lineage: Bacteria > Myxococcota_A > UBA796 > UBA796 > SXON01 > SXON01. The sequence goes on from CAYHRZ010000260.1 coordinate 2,920, forward strand.
CGTGGAGGAGACCAACGAGGACTGGACGGGCACGCTCGACACCTACGAGTTCGAGGCGCGACTCGATTTTCCCGGCCAACCGAAGGGGTTCCGGGACTACCGGATCGTCGAGGACGTGGTGCCCGACGAGTGTCAAGACTGATGGAACGCGCAGCCCTGGTCGCGGTGGCCCTGCTCGCCGGGTGCCCGGAGGGGTACGTCGAGTGCGACCTTCCCCCCGAGGCGGAGTGGTACCAGGCGGGGTGCGTGGCCGGGGGCGAGGCCGCGCTGGAGCTGGCGATCGCGCATCTCGCACGCGGCGCCGCCTGCGAGACGACGGCCATGGCTTCGATCGACGACGAGCGTGCCATCGCGGAGTCGGCGTCGTGTGACGCTCCCGGCGCCGAGCGGAGCAAATCAGACACGCCAGACGTGGTCACCTGCACCAACACCGTGTCGCGCGGCTTCAGCGACTGTGCGAACTCGGCATACGCTGCGGCCCGACCTGAGTGCTGATCCGCTCGCGATTTCGGTCGCGAACCTTCGCCACGGCGGTGGTGGCGGGTGCCCTCGGTGCGACCGCGTGCGCGGACACGTGCACCGGTGCGTTCCGGCACGAAGTGGTCCAGAACGCGCGGATGGCGGGCTGCGAGCGTGGCGTAGTCGACGCGGCGCCGCTGTACGTCGATGCTGGGCCCTGCCCCAGCCTCGAAGCAATCCGGGGCCGGGCCCATGCGTACGGCCTGGCGCAGTACGGCGACGGCGACGGGCTCGCGGCCATCAGACGTGCGGAGTTCTCGGACGCCTACGCCGAGTGCCTGGCCGAGGTGCTGACGGGCGAGCCGGACGGCTGCGGGTAGTCGCAGGCTGACGCGCCTTCGGGCGCTCCACCGCCCCGCCGCGTTACCCTCCCCCGAGGAGGCAAGATGGCCAAACCCCGCGTCCTCGTTGTCCTGTCCGGCTGCGGTTTCCTCGACGGCAGCGAGGTCCACGAGTCGGTGATCTCGCTCCTGGCGCTCGACCGCGCCGGGGTCGACGTGGTGTGCGCCGCGCCCGACCAGGACCAGGTGCACGTGGTGGATCACCTCGCGGGCCAGCCCACGGGGGAGACGCGGAACGTGCGGGTGGAGTCCGCGCGCATCGCCCGGGGACAGGTGGTGGACCTCGCGACCGTCCACGCCGCCGACTTCGACGGCGTGTTCATGCCCGGCGGCTACGGCGCCGCCAAGAACCTCTCCTCGGTGGCCACCGACGGCGCGAGCGCGACGGTGAACGCCGACCTGGCGCGGCTCCTCCGCGAGTTCCGAGCCCAGCAGAAGCCCATCGCCGCGGTGTGCATCGCGCCGGCGGTGCTGGTGGCGGCGCTCCGCGAGGGCGCGGTGACCATCGGCAACGACGCGGGCACGGCGGCGGCGATCGAGCAGATGGGTGGCGAACACCACGCTTGCGCCGTCACCGAGCTGCACGTCGACGCGGCGCGGAAGATCGTCACCGCCCCGGCCTACATGTACCACGCGCGCATCAGCGATGTCGCGACTGGAATCGAGAAGGCCGTCCGCGCCTTCGTGGAGATGATCGCGTGAAGAAGCACCTCGCCAACCGAGTCGTCGTCATCACCGGCGCGGGCCGCGGGCTCGGCCGGGCGATGGCCGAGGCGTTCTCGGCCGACGGGGCCATGCTGGTCCTCGGCGCCCGGACGTCCATCGAGATCGACGAGCTGGCCTCGACGCTCGGCAACACGCTCGCCGTGCAGACCGACGTGCGCGTGGCGCGCGACTGCGAGCGGCTGGTCGAGGCGGCGGTGGCGGAGTTCGGCCGGGTCGACGTGATGGTCAACAACGCGGGGATGGCGATCTACGGCCCGGTGGAGAACGCAAGTCCCGACGACGTCCACACGATGATCGACACCAACGTCAAGGGCGTGATCTTCGGCTCGCAGGCGGCCTTCCGGGCCATGAAGTCGCAACGATCGGGGTTGATCATCAACATCAGCTCGATCGCCGGCAAGCTCCACCTGCCCAACGAGGCGGTGTACAACGCCTCGAAGTGGGCGGTCAACGGGTTTTCGGGCACGCTGCGGCTGGAGGCGGCCAAGTACAACGTGAAGGTGAGCTGCGTGTGCCCCGGCGGCATCGACACGCCGTTCTGGAAGGCGATGGACTTCTACCCCTTCCCCGAGGGCATCGACCCCAGTCGCGACTTCATGTCGGCCGCCGAGGTGGCCGAGAGCGTCGTGGAGATCGCGCGGAAGTCGGATCGCTACGTGGTGCCGGAGCTGCTGATGGTGCCGCTCATCGGCTGAGCGGTTTTTGTGGCCCGCGCGACGGAGGTGCATAGGCTCCGCGCCCATGCAGAAACACCGTCGCCTCCCCTGGACCGCCGTCGCCGGCGTCACCGCGCTCGCCTTCCTCACCGGCTCGGCCTCCGCCGCCGTCGGTCACGTGTTGCTCGCGCTGGTGATGGTGCTGGTGGCCGCGAAGGTGGGCGGCGACATCGCCATGCGGGTGAAGCAGCCACCGGTCCTCGGCGAGCTCATCGCCGGGGTGATCGTGGGCAACCTCGGGCTGGTGGGGATCCACGCCTTCGAGTGGATCGCCCAGGACGAGATGATGACGGTGCTCGCCGAGATCGGCGTGATCCTGCTCTTGTTCGAGGTGGGGCTGGAGTCCACGCTGGGACAGATGGCCCGGGTGGGCACCAGTGCGTTCGTGGTCGCGACGCTGGGCGTGGTCGCGCCGATGTTGCTGGGCCTCGGCGTGAGCACCTGGCTGCTCCCCGACGAGTCGTTCTACGTGCACCTCTTCCTCGGCGCGATCCTCTGCGCCACCAGCGTGGGCATCACCGCGCGCGTGTTGCAAGACATCGGCGCATCGAAGACGCCCGAGGCCCGGGTGATCCTCGGCGCCGCGGTGATCGACGACGTCCTGGGGCTGGTGATCCTCGCGGCGGTCGCGGGCGTGATCTCCGCGGCCGACGCTGGACAGAGCGCAGGCGTCGGGCCGATCCTCTTGATCGTCGGCAAGACGCTCGGGTTCCTCGTCGCGGCGGGGCTGCTCGGCGTCTTCGTAGTCCCCCGCGTGCTCGATCGCGCCTCCCGGCTGCGCGGCACAGGTGTGATGCTCGGGCTCACCCTGGCCTTCTGCTTCGCGATGTCGTTTGCCGCCCTCGAGGTGGGCCTGGCACCCATCGTGGGCGCCTTCGCCGCGGGGCTGGTGCTGGAGCACACGCACTACCAGGCCTTCGTCGACCACGGCGAGCGGCAGATCGAGGAGCTGGTGCGGCCCATCGTGCAGTTCCTCGCGCCGGTGTTCTTCGTGCTGATGGGGTTCAAGGTAGACCTCTCCGCCTTCGCGCGCACGGAAGTGCTGGTGCTGGCCGGGGCGCTCACGCTGGCGGGCGTCCTCGGCAAGCTCGCCTGCGCGCTCGGCGTGCTCGACAAGAGCATCCGGCGTTTCCCGGTGGCGATCGGCATGATCCCCCGCGGGGAGGTGGGCCTCATCTTCGCCGACGTGGGTTCCAAGTTGGTGTACCAGGGTCGCCCGGTGATCGACGCGGGCATCTTCTCGGCGGTGGTGATCGTGGTCATCGTCACCACCTTGCTCACGCCGCCCGTGCTCACGGCCGCGATGCGCGAGCGGGCGCCGAGCCCGGCCTAGGCTCAGTCCCCGCGACCGATGACGATGCCCAGACCCACCTGCAGGAGAGCGCCGTCGCTCACGCCGATGGTGTCGGTCGTGGTGCCCGCGGAGCCCGCGGCCAGCACCGGCAACGCGAACGCTAGCTCAGGCACCAGCTTCACCGTTGGCCCGACCCCGGCCACGTAGCCCACGGAGCCGCCGAGGCTCCACAGCGCCGCGCTCGCGGCGCTCCCACCGCTCGAAGCACCGAACGAGTACACGTGGACCTTCGGCCCGAGCACGAGCTGGTTCTCGCCGGTGCGGATGCCGAACAGGACCGGGACGTGCACCGCGAGGATCGACACGCTGGACCCGGCCGCCCCGACCGCCATGCCACCGACCCCCGCCCCGACGGAGATCGGCACGTCGGCGTCCCGGTCGGTGAGGCCCAGCTTCGCGTTGGCCTCCACGCCCCCGGAGCCCACGCGGCCGCCAATGTCGAACCGGTCGGAGAGACCCACCCGCGCGGAGACAGCGGCGTGGGGGTAGAGCACCGTGGTGTCGGCGGCGATCCCGCCCCACATCGAGGGCTCGATGCCCACCTCCCAGTTCCCCTGGCCCACCGTCTCGGCGCTCTGGAAGGTGCCAAGCGTGGCACAGCCGGTCAACCACGGGAGCACGGCGAGGAACAGACGCATGGGCACCTTCGGGAACGGACCGAAGGCTACCACGGAATCGTCCCAAACGGTCACGATCGGGCGCGGGGGCTCCCGAGCGTGATCCAAGTGCGAAATCCCACCGTACCCTTCACCGCGTACCCGGAGCCCGCCTTGACCCGCCGTGCCTTCACCGCCAGCCTCGCGAGTCTCTTCGCCTGCGGCCGCTCCCGGGCCGGCACGGCCTCCGGCCCCGAGCCGGTGGTGGCCTTCCCGGAGGAGGCCGACCCCGCCGCCGTGGTGGCGGTGACCCACACGGTCGACGAGTGGAAGGCGAAGCTCGACGGCGAGGCCTTCAAGGTGCTGCGGGAGCAGGGCACCGAGTGGGCCTTCTCGGGGCGGTACTGGGACAACAAGGCCAAGGGCACCTACGTTTGCCGGGGCTGCGGCCTCGCCCTG